>JAILGY010000066.1:0-11731 GCA_024696325.1 bacterium
CTGCATCCCCCAGACAACAAGAGATGGTCAGAGAAGAAGGCAATAGAAGTTTGTCCTGTGGCTGAAGGAGATGAGCTGGTTATTCATCTTTCCCAGCATATTGGCGCGCCGGCAGAAGCGTGCGTGCAAAAAGGGGACAAGGTTTTGAAAGGGCAGGTTATTGGTACGCCCAAGGGGTTTGTCTCTGTACCGATACATGCCTCCACGTCCGGTGAAGTTATTGCTGTAGAACCGCGGCTTGATACCGCCGGCAACAAGACGATGGCAGTGGTCATCAAGGCTGATGGGAAGGATGAGTGGGATCCCAGTCTCAGTGGTGCCGATCCGGACAAACTGATGCCTCAGGAGTTGAAGGATCGCATTCTGGCCGCAGGTATCGTCGGCATGGGCGGTGCGACTTTCCCGACCCATGTAAAATTGAGTCCTCCGGAAGGCAAAAAGATTGATTACCTGATTCTCAACGGTGTCGAATGCGAACCGTACCTGACCGCAGACGATCGCCTCATGCAGGAGAAGCCGGAAGAGGTCGTGGAAGGCATCCTTATCCTCAAACGGATTTTGGGGGTTGAAAATGCCGTTATCGGTATTGAGGCCAACAAACCCGATGCCATTGAGGCGATGCAGAAGGCGTGTGAGAACAAGGGCATTGAGGTCTGCCCGCTTCAGCTCAAATATCCGCAGGGCGCAGAGAAACAGCTGATCTATGCGGTAACGGGACGTGAAGTTCCGTCGGGCGGTCTGCCAATGGACTGCGGTTGTGTCGTGCAGAATGTGGGAACGGCCGCTGCTGTCAATGCCGCAGTTCGCCGCGGGATCCCGTTGATTGAAAGAATTGCCACAGTCAGTGGTTCCGCCGTTGCCGAGCCGAAGAATCTGCTTATCAAGATTGGTCAGCCCATTTCCAAACTGGTAGAATTTTGCGGCGGCGTCAAAGGCGAGCTGGGCAAGATCATCCAGGGCGGGCCGATGATGGGTATGGCGGCGGTTTCGATGGATGTGCCTGTCACACGAGGAACGTCGGGAATTCTTCTCTTTAGTGAGGGAGAAGTTTTAAGAGAGCCGGAAGGCCCCTGCGTCCGTTGCGGCAACTGTGTTCGGGCTTGCCCGGCGTTCATTATGCCGACGGAAATAGCTTTCCAGATGCGCAGAGGAAAGGTTGACGAAGCCGAGAAGTTGAATGTAATGGATTGTATTGAATGCGGAAGCTGTACCTACATTTGTCCGGCGCAGATACCTTTGCTCCAGTTCTTCAGACAGGCCAAGAGTGCGATTAGGGCCAATATTGCTAAGAGAAAGAAGGTTTAACGTGGAGAAAACACTACTTTATGTTTCTTCTTCTCCCCATGTTCATGAGGGGATGACGACAAGTAGGGCAATGTGGGAAGTGATAGGTGCGCTGTGCCCCTGCTGTTTGCTGTGGATTCTTTCTTTTGGGGTACAAGCATCATGTCTGACCATATTGTTCTGTGTTCTGGGATGCGTACTTGCTGAAGCAGGGTGGGAGCTGATCCGGAAACAGCCGATAACGGTTCGTGATGGTAGCGCGGTCATGACTGGTATTCTGCTGGCCCTGAATGTTCCGCCCAATGCGGCATGGTGGATGGCCCTGCTGGGTGGTTTCGTTGCCATTATCATCGGCAAGCAGGTTTTTGGCGGATTGGGATGCAATCCTTTCAACCCTGCGCTGGTGGGCCGTACCATTTTGCTTATCTCTTTCCCGGTGCAGATGACGACCTGGGTTATGCCGAGAACGCATGAAATTACTTCGGCGACTCCGTTGTCCGCTGTCAAAATGGCAGTTGGCCTGCACGGCAATATTACTCCGGAAGTTCAGGCGCAGTTGAGCGGTGTCTTCTACGGCGGCTTGGGTGGTCAGCTTGGTGTTCTGTCCGCGCTTGCCCTGATTGCCGGAGGCTGCTGGCTCATTTATCGCAAGATTATCACCTGGCATATTCCTGCGAGCTTTATCGGGTCGGCCTTTGTTCTGTCCATGATCTTCTGGATGGTTGATTCCACCAAATATCCGAGCCCGTTGTTCCACATGGTTACCGGTGGTTTGATGCTGGGCGCGTTTTTCATGGCGACAGACTGGGTGACTTCTCCTCTGACTCCGAAAGGAATGATCATTTTTGGATGCGGATGCGGAGTGCTGACCGTTCTGATTCGGCTTTTTGGTGGATATCCGGAGGGGGTGGCGTTTTCCATCCTGCTGATGAATTCGGCGACTCCCATTATTGATCGTCTCACTATGCCCAGAAAATTTGGGGCTATGCCCAAAAAATTTGGGTTTGTAACTAAGAAGGGGTAGGAGAAATGAAAGATATTGGCCGCCTCGCCCTGGTGCTTACTCTTGTTACCGCAGTCTCCGCGTTGTTGTTGGCACTTGTCGAAATGGTGACTCGCGACGCGATAGCGCACCAGAGAGAACTTGTTACCTTGAATGCCTTGCAGTCGGTTCTTCCTCCCGCGGATAACGAGCCGAACAAAGACACCATCTCTCTGCCGGGTAAGGATCCCAAGGGGAATGACGTACAGACTGTTTTTTATCGTGGACGTAAAGATGGCAAAATTTCCGGCATAGCTTTTGAAGCGATTGCTCCTGATGGTTATAGCGGCAACATCAAGATCATGGTAGGAGTCGATGCCGAGGGAAAAGTAACGGGCATTTCCATCCTGCAGCACGCCGAGACCCCGGGATTGGGCGCTTTGGCTGAAGGTGAAGGCTGGAGAAGTCAGTTTAAAGGCAAAGGCCTTGATGATGCCGATTGGCGCGTAAAGAAAGATGGTGGCGATTTTAATCAGATTACGGCAGCCACGATCACACCGCGGGCCATTGTCGGCGCGATTCGCCGTGGGCTGGAGTTTTTCAAGGCTCACCAAGCCGAGATCGTTGGCGGATAATGGGAGGAATACATGAATTTGAATTTCGGAAAAATGGATTTCCCAAAGGTGAATTTCGCAAAAGAGTTTAAAAGAGGCATTTGGGATGAGAACGCGGTGTTGAAGCTGGGATTGGGCCTGTGTCCTTCCCTGGCGACATCTTCCAGCGTGGAAAATGCGGTAGGTATGGGATTGGCAGCCACATTTGTACTGGTTTGCTCGAATGTGGTTATCTCCTGCCTGCGGAAAGTGATTCCCTCGAAGGTTCGTATCCCGGCCTTTATCGTTATCATTGCCTCGTTTGTAACGATTGTTGACCTGGTGATGGCCGCCTATCTGCCGGCACTTCACAAGTCTTTGGGAATTTTCATTCCCCTGATCGTTGTAAACTGTATCATCCTGGGCCGGGCCGAGGCTTATGCTTCGAAGAATGCCCCCTACGAGTCGATGATAGACGGTATTGTCATGGGTATCGGCTTCATGGTTGCCTTGGTTGCCATTGCCACCGTTCGTGAAGTTTTGGGTAACGGGACCTTCTTTGGCCTCAGTCTCTTTGGTGCGGGTTATGTTCCCATGCTGATCATGATTATGCCTCCTGGCGCTTTCCTGGCAATTGCCTTCCTGCTTGCGGGCATGAATCAGGTTTCCCAGAAGTAGTAGGGAATGGATATATTGATAAAAAAAGAGCCGCTTGAAAAGCGGCTCTTTTTTTATGATTGCTCCAGTTTTTAAAATTTTACAGTTCCCGTTTTTCTTTGGTTACATCCATAAGCTTTTGTACCGCCTCATTGATCCCTTCGGCAACTTCGGAAATGCTTTTGGCCAGCATATACGCCGGTGTCGTGATAAGCCTGTTGGCGTGATCATAAACGATGCGGTTGGCCTCGCACTCCATGTGCGTGGAACCCATCATTGCCAGCATTTGAGCCGTTTGTTTGTCGTGGCCAATGGTTACTGTGTGGCTGAATCCCTCGCTTCCCAGAATCCGTGCGACAACCGCCGGGGCAATGCAGATTGCGGCTACCGGTTTGCCGGTAACAACCAGGCCTTTGACAAGGCGCCGCACATCTCGGTGGACCTGGCAGCTGATGCCATTTTCGGCAAAATCCGACAGGTTGGTGATGGCTCCCATGCCTCCCGGTATGACCAGGCCATCGAGATCGTTGACCTGCACTTCGCTGATATCCCGGATTTTGCCGCGGGCAATACGGGCGGCTTCAACAAGGACATTGCGTTGTTCGCCGGGTACTTCTTCACCGGTCAGATGGTTGACCACCCGTTTTTGCATGATGTTGGGCGCCATGCAGATGACTTCCGCGCCTGCGCGATCCAGAGCCAGCAAAGTCAAAACCGCTTCATGGATTTCGCTGCCGTCATAAACGCCGCATCCGGAAAGAATTACGCCAATTTTTTTCGCCATATCTGTCCCTCCTGTGTCAAAATAAAAAGACCATTGTTTTCAGCTTGATTTGTCTGCAAGGTTAGAAGGCTTGATAAAAAACAACGATAAAAAATCACAACCATTTTATGCTATCTGTGGGTAAAGAAGAAGTCTGGATTTTTCCCGAAGGACAGACGCCGGAACGTTTGGACTGTTTCGTGTCCCGTTGCCAGCCGCAACATACGCGTTCCCAGATCAAGCGTCTTATAGATGACGGGCAAGTTTTGCTCAATGGCCTTGTCGCCAAAGCCGGAGACAAGCTGAAGGGGGGGGAAAAGATCAGCCTTGCGCTGCCACCGCCGGTTCCTTCCACGGTGGTTCCGGAGGCAATTCCCCTCCGTATTTTGTATGAGGACGCCGATCTCGTTGTGATTGACAAGCCGGCGGGACTGGTTGTCCATCCGGCTCCCGGTCATGCCGGCGGGACACTGGTCAATGCTCTCCTGCATCACTGCAAGGATTTGGCCGGCATTGGCGGAGAACTGCGGCCAGGTATCGTCCATAGGCTGGACAAGGATACATCCGGTGTGCTGGTTGTTGCCAAAAACGAGAGCAGTCTTGCCGGGCTTGCCCAGCAGTTCAAAACCCATACGGTGCGAAGGCGTTATCTGGCGCTGATTCAGGGCGTGCTTGCCGATTCCACGGGAAAAGTGGATTTGCCGGTAGGACGTCATCCGGTAGATCGGAAAAAGATGGCGGTTGTCGCGGCGCATGGAAGGGAGGCAGTTACCCATTGGCAGGTGATGGCCCGTTTTCCCAGGGATCGGATGACGCTGATAGCCTTGCGTCTGGAAACGGGGCGTACACATCAAATTCGGGTACATATGGCCAAACTTGGTTTTCCGGTCGTGGGGGATCCTGTGTATGGTCACCCGGGATGGGTAAAAAAAATCGCCGATCCGGTTTTAAAACGGCTTGTTCTCCAGCTTGGGCGTCAGGCCCTGCACGCGGATCTGCTTGGGTTTATCCATCCGCGTACAGGGAACTATCAGGAGTTTTGCAGCGCGTTGCCCGCCGATATGGCGGGTGTTCTCCAACGTTTGAGGGAGAATGCGCAGGACGTTTCGGTTTAAGCAGCATCTCGACAGAGATGAAATGGAGCAGGAAAAATTGCGCTTTGGGAGGTACTGTCATATGAAAATGGTGCGGCAGAATAAAATCAATTTTTTGCAACCGGAATGGGCGCAGAATTTTCCGCTTTATGCTGGTTTCAGTACCCGTAATGGTGGAGTCAGCCGTCCGCCTTTTCATTCGTTGAATCTGGGCTTCAATACCGAGGACACGCTCTACAACGTTGAGGGCAACCGTTCTACGCTGTGCCGGGCCTTTGATGTTTCTCCGGCCAGTTTGCTGACCGTGCGGCAGGTGCACGGCAACAACATATTGGTTATCAGTGAACCCAATCCGGATCTTGGGCATTTTCTGGCAGTGGAATGCGATGCCATAATCACCAATCAGCCGCAGATCATGGTGGGTATTCTGACGGCGGATTGTTATTCGGTGCTGTTTTGGCACCCGGTTGCCCAGGTGATTGCGGCGGCGCATGTCGGTTGGCGCGGGGCGGTCAAGGGGATTCTCGGCAAAGTGCTGGATGCCTTGCGGGAACTGTTTCAGGCCCAGGCCGGCGATCTGTACTGCGCTATCGGGCCGGGGATTTCCGCCGCCCATTATGAAGTGGATCGGGCAGTGCGGGATGAATTTGTCAAAGCCGGGGTTCGTTGGAACGAAATTGCCGCCGAAAAGAAGATTGGTCAGTTTTGGCAGCTGGATATTGCCCGCTGCTGCCGCTTGCAGCTGGAACGGGGCGGGGTGGATCCGGCCAAAATTGCCGATGCCACACCGTGGTGTACGTTTAAGAACCGGGAACTTTTTTTCTCCTATCGCCGCGACAAGGGGCAGACGGGCCGGCAAATGGGATTTATCATGATGCGGTCCTGACAGGAAGATTTTAAAGACGAGAAGGATGCGGAGACGCGGGAATATCAAGCCGAATGTTTGGTGATATAAACTGGGCAATTGTAGTTTTGGGCCCGCTTGTCGGGTTGCTGGGCATGTTTGCGGGCGGATACTGGGGAATTGGCTGCGGCTGGCTGGTGGTGCCGTCCATGCTGATTATGGGCCTGACTCCGATGGAGGCGGTAGGTATCGGACTGCTGCAAATGGTTCCTTCCGTTTTGCCGACCGCCATCAAAACAACGCCGGCAATTGGCTGGGGGCGCCGATCTTTGGGCAATGCGCTGGTGCTGCCGCTGGCGGCGGGTGCTTTTCTCGCGTCGTTCAGCGGGGCTCCAATCAACCGTTTTGCCTATCGGCTGTGTGGTGATTCCGGTTTGCTGATCCTGTTTATGATGGTGATGGCCGTCATAGGCCTTCAGACGGTTTTGGGCTCCACGGCGTTTTCCTCGGGCCAGCCCCGGACGTATACCGGCCGGGAAAGTTTTTGGGCTTTTGTCGGCGGGTTGGGCGCCGGCGTGTTCAGTTCGGTGCTGGGTATTGGCGGTGCGGTACTGATGCGTCCAATGCTGGCCGGCGGCTTTCGGGTTCCGGAACGGGAAACCGCCAATGCTGTGCGTTTGCTGCTGCTGGTTACCACGTTGTGTGGTGGGCTGACCTATGTTGTGCATCAGGGAAACGTTGCGTACCGCGTAGTGTGGATTTCCCTGCTGGTCGCCGCTGGCGGAATGATTGGATTTCCCTGCGGTGTCCGTTTGCATGAGGTGGTGGTTCGTCAGGGCTATGCACAGCATGTGCATAAAAGTTTTGCCAGTATTGCCGCCGTCATTGTGTTCTGCACCCTTTTGAAGCTGTGCGGCCAGATCATCCTGAGCCGCTGCCTGTTGCTATTGTTTGCCGTGCTGCTGGCCGTGTACCTGCTCTGGTTTGGCGCGTATGCGCGCAAGCATCCGTTGGGGGGAGCGGTTGCACACGCTGTGGGCAATGCCCGCACATGTTCTTTAAAAGAGCGATCGTGATGGGGGAAGAAACGCTGCGGGGGAATGCGATAAAATCCTGTTGCATCTTGCCGTGCGGCTGTATCCAAGGTATCATTTCATCTTTTCGTTTATTTGAAAAACGTTGTTTGGTGGAAGTCCATAGAAGTGCAACATATTGCCGAGAAGGAATGAAGCATGAAAAAAATATTCTGTACATTGTGCGCCGGGCTGTTTCTGTTCTCCGGTGCCGGCCAGGCGGTGGCCGAGGAGGTCAGCCGTATTGCCGCCGTCGTGATAGACGAGCCCATCACCACCTTTCAACTGGATCAGCGCTTTGCCGAGCTCCGCGCGGTGCAGAACGAACGTATTACCCGGCGGGAAGCGCTGAACATGCTCATTGAGGACATTCTTGTCGAGAAAAAGGCGAAAGAGATGAAGATTGAAGTGAGCGATGACGATATCGCCGCCGCGCGACGGGATGTGGAGCAGTCCAACAATCTGAATACCGATCAGCTGTATGCGGCCCTGGCGAAGGAAGGCGTTTCGGCCGAGATGTTTCATGCCAATCTTCGCCGGCAGATTCTTCGTAACCGGCTCGTTCGTTACAGCGGCATGCGGAGCAATGTGCGCCCCTCGGATCGGGAGGTGAACGAATATTTTCGCGAGCACAGGGAAGATTTCCGTCGTCCTTCATCTTTTCGCCTCAATACGGTAGGCGTCACCTTTCTGGGCGCTGGCAGCAAGGAAAAGGCGGTGAGCCAAATGGAAAAAATCCGGCAGCGTCTCCTGAAGGGTGAGGATTTCTCCGCTGTCATGGCCAGCCTGAAAAATACTCCCGGCGTTTCCAGCGAGCAGTTGGGCAAAGTGGCCACCGACGATCTGCATCCGATGTTTGTTGCCGCGGTCGCCGATGTGAAGGAGGGTGAACCGAGCCAGGTTCTTGTTTCGTCCACGGAAGCGCGGATGTTTTACGTTGTGGAGCGGGGAGAGGCCGAGTATCGCAAGATGGATGAGGTCCGTCCGGAAATCGAACGGATTTTGGCGGGGCGCAAGTCACAGAATGTGATGGGAGACATGTTCAAGGAATTGCGTGAGGGCGCGCGGATCGAAATTTTGTTGAAAGATGAGGGCTAGTGATGTTGGCGCTTTGTTGAAGTGTCTGTCCCGGATGGCGGAAGTCCATTTTTTGGGTGGGTTAGTGCCAACAAAACGCTTTGACTGACGATACTGGGTGATATGTTCAATCCCCTTTGCTGCTTCCGGGGTGGCGAAGGGGATTGTTTTTCGGCTTTTGTATCGGTGCTTTGGGGATGGGAAAGGTTGAAAACCATGAATTTGCTGCATTCACGGACATGGCGTTGTGGTTTTGTTGCGATGATGGCGGCCGGGTTTTTAACGATGGCTGCCGGATGTGACCGGGGAGGCTTTTTCCGGCTGTGTGCGGAAGGAACGCCGGAGGCGATTCAACAGGCCATCAAAAAGGGCGCGAATGTCAATGCCCGTGACCGGCACAATTTGACGCCGCTTGTTTGGGCGGCCTGGAGCAATCCGCATCCGCAGGTGTGCGACATGCTGATTGAAGCGGGAGCGGACGTGAACGCTCCAACGGAAAACGGTTTGACGGCCCTGATGTATGCGGCCTTGCTCAATCCGCGTCCGGAAATAACAAGGACGCTCCTGAAAAATGGCGCAGATGTCGGCATGAAGGACAAGCGCGGGTGGACCGCCCTGATGTATGCCGCGTGCGGCTCCCGTCCGGAGGTGCTCAAAGTGTTGCTGGAAAGCGGGGCGGAGGTGAATGCTCAAAGTTCTGACGGCCAGACCGCCCTGATGCTTGCGGCGGATGGCACGACCAATCCGGAAGTGCTCGGAACGCTTTTACTGGCCGGCGCAAAGCGCGACATCCGTGACCGGGAGGGGCATGACGCGCTCTGGTATGCGCGGCATTCTGGCACGGCGCGCAAAAAGGCGGTTCCCGACGAGAAAGAACGCCGCCTGCTGGAAGAACGGATCGTGACAGTGCTCCAGAACGCACAGCCCTGAGGCTGGCGCATTTGCGGGCTTTTTGCAGAGGCAATATGCGGAATATCGTTGTGCGCGGTGCTCGCGTGCATAATTTGAAGAATATCAGTGTCGACATCCCCCGGGATCAGCTCACTGTCATTACCGGCGTATCCGGCTCCGGCAAGAGTACGCTGGCCTTTGACACGATCTACGCCGAGGGGCAGCGCCGCTATGTGGAAAGCCTTTCGGCCTATGCCCGCCAGTTTCTCCAGCTTATGGAAAAGCCGGATGTGGATGCCATTGAAGGACTTTCCCCCGCCATTTCCATTGAACAAAAAACCATCTCGCACAATCCCCGTTCCACCGTTGGCACGGTGACCGAGATTTACGACTACCTGCGTCTGCTCTATGCCCGTGCCGGGCAGGCCTACTGCTCGAAATGCGGCCGCGAGATTGCCTCCCAGACGGTTCAGCAGATGACCGACCGGATCGTCGCCTTGCCGGAGGGGAGCCGGATTCTACTGCTCGCGCCGGTGGTGCGGGGGCGCAAGGGGGAATACCAGCGTGAACTGCGCCAGTTTCAGGCCGATGGCTTCATACGGGTGCGGGTGGACGGCGAACTGCGTGAACTGGGCGAGACGATCACGCTGGATCGCAATAAAAAACATACCATCGAAGTGGTGGTCGATCGGCTGATCGTCAAGGCGGGAATGTCCACCAGCCGTCTGGCGGATTCGCTGGAAACGGCGCTGCGGCTGGCCGACGGTATCGTTGTGGTTGAAGTCTCCGGCGGCGAGCCGATGATCTTTTCGGAAAAACATTCCTGTCCGGAATGCGGCGTTTCCTATCCGGAAGTGGCGCCGCGGCTCTTTTCCTTCAACAACCCTTTTGGTGCCTGTCCGGAGTGTACCGGTTTGGGCGTCAAACAGTTTTTCGATCCGGAGCGTGTCATACCCGATCCGAAGAAGTCGCTGGCCGAAGGCGCCATCGCGCCGTGGCAGACACGGGCGGCGCCCTACTATCAACAGCTGCTGGCGGGGGTTGCCGCGCACTATCACTTTTCCCTGGAGACGCCTTTCGCAGAGTTGCCGGAGGCGGTTCAGCGGGTGATCCTCTACGGATCGGGCACGCAGAAGGTGCGCTTCGTCTGTGATGGCCAGGAGCACGAACGTGCCTTCAGCGGTGTGATTCCCCAGCTGGAACGGCGGTATGCGGAGAGCGACTCCGAATGGGCGCGTGAAAATCTGGAAGCCCTGATGAGCGTGGTGCCCTGCCCGGTCTGTCACGGCAAGCGCCTGCGCCCCGAGGCCTTGCAGTTTCGGGTCGGCGGCAAAAATATCTGCGAAGTCACATCCTTAAGCATTCTGGAAGCGCGGGAATTCTTCGCCTGTCTCAAGCTTTCCACCCAGCAGGAACGCATTGTGCGGCGGGTGCTGCGGGAAATTCAGGAGCGATTGGCCTTTCTGGTCCAGGTGGGGCTTGACTATCTGAGCCTGGATCGGACGGCGGCGACGCTTTCCGGCGGGGAAGGACAGCGGATCCGGTTGGCCAGCCAGATAGGCTCGTCCCTGACCGGTGTGCTCTACGTGCTGGACGAGCCCTCCATCGGCCTGCATCAGCGCGACAACCGCCGTCTGCTGGAAAGCCTGATGCGCCTGCGCGATCTCGGGAATACGGTGGTTGTGGTTGAACATGACGAGGAGACCATCCGGATGGCCGACCATGTCATCGACATGGGGCCGGGCGCGGGCGAGCTGGGCGGGACGGTTGTGGCGCAGGGCACGGCGGAGGAGATCTGCCAGGTGCCGGAATCGCTGACCGGCCAGTATCTGGCCGGAGTGCGCGCCATCCCGGTACCGGAGCAGCGTCGTAAGGCGCAAAATTTCCTGACCATTCGCGGCGCTTCGGAAAACAACCTGCGATCCCTGGATGCCGCCATTCCGCTGGGCGTGATGACCTGCGTCACCGGCGTGTCCGGTTCCGGAAAATCCACCCTGATCATCGACACCTTGAACCGGGCGCTGGAACAGCACTTTGGCCTGGGACGGGAGAAACCGGGGCGCTATGCCGCCCTGGAAGGCGTGGAACACCTCGACAAGGTCATCAACATCGATCAGTCGCCCATCGGACGTACGCCACGTTCCAATCCCGCTACCTATACGGGGGTCTTCACCGATATCCGCATGCTGTTTGCCCAGCTTGGCGAGGCGAAGATCCGCGCCTACACTCCGGGACGCTTCTCGTTCAACGTCAAGGGTGGACGCTGCGAGGCCTGCCAGGGCGACGGCATGATCCGGGTGGAGATGCATTTCCTGCCGGATGTCTATGTGCCCTGCGAGATGTGCAAGGGCCGGCGCTACAACCGGGAAACGCTGGAAGTGATGCACAAGGGGAAAAATATCGCGGAGGTACTCGATATGACGGTCGCCCAGGCGCTGGATTTTCTGGGGGCCGTGCCCAAGATCCGCCATAA
>JAILGY010000086.1:0-2579 GCA_024696325.1 bacterium
CTACTGGGTGAGCTATCTGATCGCCCTGGTGCTGAGCGTGCTGTGGAACTTCACCTTCAATCGGCGCTATACCTTCCATTCGGCCTCCAATGTGCCCCGTGCCATGGCGCTGGTGTTCGCCTATTATCTGGTCTTCACTCCTTTGAGCACCCTGCTCGAGCGCTATCTTACCGACGGCTGCCGCTGGAACGAATACCTGGTCACCGCCATCAACATGGGTCTGAATTTCGTCACGGAATTCCTTTACCAGCGCTTTTTCGTATTCCGAAACTCCATCGATACCAACGATCTGGCCAAAAAAGAATAACAAACGGAGGCAGGAAACCGCCTGCCTCCGCTCTTTATGTCGTTTACGTCAGCTCCTGAATCTCAAATGTTAACAGCTCCATCTACTTGTCGTCCCATTTTGTTCTTCGGCGCGACGTCGTCCTTGCTGCGGATCAACGAGGCCCCGGGTCGGGCTGGATCGGCGTGTCAGGATCGACAGCGTCCATGTACCGGGAGATGATGGTAGCAAACTGTGCGCGGGTGGCGTTGTTCGCGGGCTGCAGATAGGACTTGCCGCCGGAGCCCACGCCGTTGATCAGCCCGGCGCCCACGGCCCAGGCCATGGCATCCCTGGCATAGTTGTGGACGCTTGCCGCATCCGGGAAGGAATCCAGGCTGGCGTCACCCTCTCGCGCCTTGCCCTCGGCCGAGGCATAGCGATAGAGGATGGCCGCCAGCTGCTCTCTTGTGATGTTGGCATCGGGCCGGAAGGTGCCGTCGGGATAGCCGTTTACGATGCCGTTTTTCTCCGCCCAGATCACCGCATGGGTGAAGTATTTTTTCTCCGGTACGTCCTGGAAGGGGCTCTCCCCCTCCACCTCGGGCTCGCCCGCGATGCGCCAGAGCACCGTAGCCGCCATGGCACGAGTGACGTTGGCGTTCGGCGCGAAGGTGTGCTCCCCGGTGCCGTTCATGAGGCCCAGATCGTATACCTTGTCCACGTGGGGCGCATACCAGCTCGTAGCAACGGTGTCGGTAAAGACGGCAGGCTCATATACGTTCACGGCGTTATTCCTGCCGCACACACTGCAGCGGCCGACGGCCTGCCCGGGCTGCGTGGCTGTGCGGGTGCTGACGGGAGTGCCCTCGGGCAGCTCATGATACTGCACCGTGTACTCCACAGTTTCCCTGAAGTTTGCCGCAACCGCGGTGATCTGCACCTTGCCCGGTTTCAGCGCCTTGACCACGCCGTTTGGCCCCACCGTTGCCACGTTGGGATCAGACGAGGTCCAGATCGCGGCTGTTGGATAGGCGTTATCATCGCTCTTTGCTCTGACGATGCATTGATCCTCCCCGTCGACACAAAGCGTTGTCTTCTTGCGATAGATCTGCAACTCCTTCGACTCGTCAAAAGTGCCGCTTTTCAGCCAGAAGGACATGGTCTTTTTCCCACAGGCAACCGAGACGCGGGCAATTCCCTGATCTCCAACGTCAAGAAAACAATAGCCAAAGGCATTTTGAATCCGCTCTTGAATAAATATTTCCTCAGGTGCCGCGGACACAGTCCATTTCAATCCCTCTGTGGATGGATGCGGTTCCGGAAGAATTGCCAGATACAAATCGTGCCACGGTGTAGTAAGGATGCTATCCTCACCAACCTGAACCCAACCGTCATCCAACAAACACCATACGCTGAAAGCCGTCGCTGGACGTTTTTCCTTGACGACGTGCAGCTCAGTCCAGAATAATTTGCGGTTTTCATAGATCTGATTTGTTTCCGAATTCAAAACATAACAAACCAGGCTGTAGTCCCCCACGCCGTACCGGGAATCCGGCTTCCATTCGACGTTCATAATCCCTTTGCTCCGGTAATCCAAAGCGTTCATATAGAAGAAATCCATTTCTTCAAGCTCTTTACCCTGACTGATCTGATTGCTGATATCGTCGAGTCCGCCCTTGTAAATTACGACACAGTAATAATCATTTTTTCCAAAAGAAAGGAACTCATTGGAATGAAATGAAAGTTTGGTACTGCTTCCCTGAACAACGGCAGCATCATTGACACCAGCATAAGGAAGAAAATAATAGTCCATGATCAGATCTTCGAATTCGGTATAGCCTTCCAGAGTTGCATGAACAGAGGGCGTCATGATGCCTCCAAAGGAAAGAATAATAGCCAACGCAAAGGAAAGGATTCTCTTTTTCAATGTCTTATCTCCTTCATCATGTGAAATTCTGTGTCTTGCATTTTTTGACCATCGTGTTTATTAGACAATTCAAAACAAAGCTATGATGTATAAACCGTAGGTTTAAATTATTCTAACATATTAGTCCATTAGTGTCAAGGAAGAAATCATTGAGCAAAAAGACCGCAAAAATCCTTTGTAAACGCAAAAAACCCCTCTGCAGAATTCTGCAAAGGGGTTTTCTGTGTTGGCGTTACCTATTTTCCCGGCCAGTCGCCCGGCAAGTATCGTCGGCGAATGCGTGCTTAACTTCTGTGTTCGGGATGGGAACAGGTGGACCCACGCACCAATCAACACCAACTTCTTTTGAGGGATGCACCCTCAAAACTGAACATCGCTCCATTT
>JAILGY010000121.1:0-6108 GCA_024696325.1 bacterium
TTTTGTACTGTGCTACAAGAGCATTGGACTCCTTGTCCAGCGCCTTGATATCCTGTGCCAGCTTGGCGTTGTACTGGCGGGTCTGTTCGTTGAGGTTTTCGGTGTCCGCGATGCAGTCGTCCAGCCACTCCTCATGGCTGGCGTACTCCGCCTTTTTGTCCGCCACATGCTTGCCGACGAAGAATCCGCTCAGGGCACCTATTCCGGCGCCAATGCCCGCGCCGATCAGTGTGGCCTTAGTGCTGCCGCCGAAAATGGCGCCGGCAGCCGCGCCCAAGCCGGCGCCTACGCCCGTGCCGAGCAGTGTTCCCTCGGTCTTCGTACGTTTTCCGTCATCCTGGATATTGGCGCAGCCCACAAGGCTTGCAGAGAACGTGCATACTACCAGTACGGCCATGAATTTTTTCATGATGCTCCTCCTTGGAAAGAATGGTTGTCATTGCGCTGGCTTCGAATCGGCAGGCGCGTAGTCTTTGCTCCAGCCGGCGGCATCGAAGCGTCTTTCTTTTTCGTAACGTTCGTAATGCTCTTTCGTGATGGCAAGCTTTTTCACCTGACCCGTCAGATCCTTGACCCTTTCCCCGGAGTCTTTGCCGCCATCCTGCCTTTCCTTTTCCAACTTGGTTTTCAGACTTTTCTCCTGGTCCGCAAATCCGGCCAGCACCGCATCCCTGGGCAATTTGGCAAGCTCACCGAGAATCTCCCCGTAATTGTCCAGCCCGACGCGGACATTGTAGGCGAACTGCTCGCTCCGGCGGCGCAGATTTTCGGTGGGGGCGGACTTGGTGATTTCGTAGCCGTGCAGGTTGGTGGCCAGATACATGCCGCGCTCCCCGGCGATCTTCGAGAGTACGCGGGCGGTGTCCTCATCGGCCTGGCGGCGGACTTTCGCCATGTTGCGCAAGGCGGATTCCGTGGCGCCTATCTCCTGCTTGAGCGTTGCCGAAAGACCGGCCTTTTCCAGCGCTTCGCGGATGCGCGCGAGGCGCTTCAGGGCTTCCATTGCGGGTACTTCCTCCTGCTTGTCAACGCTGGAAACGGACAGGGCCGCAGGCATGGTCGAGCCGGCTCCGCTTCTGTGTGTCTTCCATGCCTTGTCCATTTCGGCAATGGCGTCTTTGCCGGTAAGGACCGGGGCGGCAAGCACCAGCCTGAATCCCATGGTCGCCTTGGCGTTGGGTTTCATGCCTTTCTCTGCGGAGCCAAGATAGAAGGGTTCTTCCTGCCTCATCGCCGAACTCATCTTGTCCTCGGGGGTGAGGTAGTGACCGCCTCGCGCAACGAACCCGCCTGTTCTGCCCTGATAGTATTCCACGCGGTACAGGGCAAGGGTCATTTCCTGCACGTTGCCCAGCATGTCGTGCAGGCCAAGAGGGTTGGGCTTGAGTTTGCCCACCTTCTGGATTTTGTTGTGCGAAGATTCCGGACCGGAAAACCATTCGTAGGCCGCAAGTTCTTCGTCTTCCCCATAGGGCGTCTCGGCGTCGAACTGTGTCGCTTCCACCAGTGTTCCCCCGCGGGCGGCGAATTCCCATTCTTCCTCACTGGGAAGCCGCGCGAAAGCCGGAAAGGCACCCGCCCGGGGAAGAGTTTTCATGGCATTTGCGTAGAACCAGCTGTTGAGCGCGTCGATAAAGCGCAGGGCATCGAAGTAGGTGACATTCGTCACCGGAAAATCGGCAGTGTCAGGTTTGGGTTGGGCATCGCCCAGGACGGCGTGGTACTGGGCTTCCGTCACTTCAAACTTGCCCATGTAGTACAGCCGGTCCGCGCCGCTGACGAAGCCGCCGCCGAGCGCGACACGTGTGGGCGGAGTGCGGAAGCCGCCTGAAGAATCGCCCATGATAAAGCTCTGGCCAGCGAGAGGGCCGGCGCCACCCTTGACCACGATCGGACGGAAGATGAATTTCGTCCCTTCAGGCCCGTTGATGACAAGGTCAGGGGCAGATCCCGGCGGCGCAGCCGTGCCGGCAAAGGGGAAACAACAGAAGAGTGCCAGAGCCAGACTGCCAAATACTGTTCGCAAACGCATGGTTTTCCTCCAATTATTCGTCGCGCAACGATTCTGCGGGCTGGATGCGCAGCATCCTGCGGGATGCCGCAAGTCCCGTGAGTACCGCCAGTGCCAGCGCCATGCCCAGCGCCGCAAGCTGATGGGTGAAGGTGAGCCGGCAGAACAGTTCGCCTTCGGCCAGGTGCGCGCTGAACACGCTGTTAATGGCCGCCGCCAGCGCATGGAACAGCATCAGGCTGCCCAGGATACCGCCCAGGGTGAGGATAATCGCCGACGTGAGCGGGAAGAGCGACAGACGTAATCCATGCACGCCCAGCAGACAGAGCACGGCAAGCTCCTTGCGTTTGCGTTCGACGTTGGCGTAGACGTTGGAAACCAGGCAGCCCATGCCGCCGGCAAGAGAGGCGGCCGCAATGATCCAGAAAAGAATGTTCAGATATTTGTTGAGCGCGAGCACTTCTTCGATACGGTCGGCACGTGTGCTCACGGTGATTCCTTCAGCCTCAAGGGCGGCTTTCATGGGCGCGACCTGCTCCAGCCCGGCAGCGTACATGCGGAATCCGGAATAGCCGCGTCTGCCCAGCAGCAGGGCCGGTACTCCCGAGGCGGTTTGGCCGTCGACAAGCGGGCGTTCCGCCAGCAGTCCGAGCTGTCCAAGGAGCGAGGGCGCTGCTAGGGCTTTGCCGGGAGGCACGGATTCCGCGGCCTGAACCTTTAAGCCAATTATGGCTTCGCGCTCCTGGAACGAACCGTCTTTGGCACGGATGGTGCTCACGATTTTGGCCTTTACCTCGTGAGGACCTATGCGGTTTGCGGCCTCTGGAGCCACAAGCAGAATGCGCGGCGCCGGCTTTGATGAAAATTCTGTCCAGGACGGCCCTTCTTCCGGGAGGGGAAGACCGGGCAGGGATCTGCCGATGGCGGCTGCGGGTAACAGCGCGAGCGTTTCTTCTCCTCCGTCGGCTGGCAAAATCGCCTTCAGTGTTCCATTGAGGGGCAGAATATAGGCGTCGTTTCCGCGCACGCGGTCGGCCACGGCAGCAAAATCGCGGCTGTCGGCCATGCCGCCCACAGTGGACAACAGGTACAGCGTGCGGCCTTCAGGCAGACCGGGAGGCATGAGATCGCCGCTGGCGTCCTCCAGGCGTTTCATGGAGGCGAAACCCGTGTTTTGGCAGAGCATGGCTTCCCGCACCGCGTCCAGCTGCGAAGATAACGCAACCAGCGCCCCGGGCGCGGCCGGATAGGCAAGCGGGTCACTGCCTGGCCAGCCCAGTTCGGGAACGGCCCGGCCGTCTTTGAACTGCTCGATCTGCTTCAGCTCTTCAAGGCGTATGTACGCCGCCGGCAGTGCCCCGGCGCGGCCGGGCAGTACGGCCGATACGGAAAACGGGCGCGAAACGCGCACCTTGCCCCGATCGCGTGAAACCTGGCAAACCAGGGTGTCTCCGGCCCTGGCTTTCAGTTTTGCAGCCGCTTCGGCGGTGAGTACGCATTCGCCGGAGCGGGGTACAGGCACGCCGTAACGCAAAAGCAGCGTGTCGTTTTCCAATGTGGGGGAGATGTCCAGCATGACTTTGGACTTCTTCTCCTGAAGGGAAAATTCCGCCTGGGCGGAAAGCCTGCGCGTATGCGGCACCACAAAGGCTACGCGTGAATCGTTGCGTTTTTGCTCGAACCATGCATCGTCGAGACGCTTGTCGGTGAGCGGCAGGATCTCCATGCTGGACGGGTCATCCAGCAGCCGCTGGCGAAGCGTTTCGATAATGCCGTATTTCAGTCCGAAAAACAGCAGCAACGGCGTGGCTATGGCGGCCACAGCAAGCATCATGCACAGGCTCATGCGCCATTCATGCCGCACATCCGATGCCGCCAGGCGGATGATCTCCCTGCAACGGTTCATGGGGCGTTCTCCCGTGGTACAAGGGTGGACCGGGCATCCACGGGCGTAAGCTTCTCCACGTGGAAAGTAACCATGGCGTCGGCCATGCGTTCCATCAGCGGTCTGTCGTGACTGACGATGACCAAAGCGGCGCCGGTCTCGCGGACGGCCGTTTTAAATACGGAGCAGATGTCTTCGGCGGAAGCCTGATCCACCGCGGCCGTGGGTTCGTCGGCCAGCACCAGAGCGGGACTGTGGATGAGCGCGCGGGCTATGGCCACGCGCTGCCGCTGCCCGCCCGAGAGATGCTGCGGCTTCTTGCCCATTTGTCCCGTGATGCCCAGCAGTTCGGCAAGCTCCGCGGCTCTCCTTGCCAGGGTGGCGGGAGGCAGGCCCAGCAGCCGCCCCGGCAGGAGGATGTTGTCGCGAACGGAAAGGAATGAAAGCAGGCCGCCGGACTGCAGCACGTAGCCGATATGCGTCCCCCTGATCTGCGCCAGCCTGGATGGTCCGGCGGAAAACAGATCCTCTCTCCGGCCTTCTCGCTCCAGCGTGAAGCGGGAGACCCGGTCAGGGCGCAGGATGAGCGCCAGCATGTCCAGCAGGGTGGACTTGCCGCAGCCGCTGGTGCCGACAACAGCCAGCGCCTGGCCGTAGAAGACTTCGAGGTGGGGGACGATCAGGGCAAAGCTGGAGCCGTTTTTCTCGCGGCGGATGCTTAAGCCCTCGGCGGCCATGCATGTTTTCACGGCATAAGCTCCAGAAGAACCGGCGCCACGTATTCGGAGGGATCGTCGCCTTCGTTCAGCGGGAACCACAGCGAAGTATCATCGTGGATCGCCTGGTATGCCTTGATTTTTGCCTCAAGGTTGTTCAAAAAGGCGTCCTGTTCATCCGGACCCCAGCTGGCCCAGAGCTCGTTGTTCATGGACATGAGCTGGCTCTTGTAGGGCAGCCCCTCAAGGAAGCTGGGAGCCAGGCCGGATTTGCCGAGGGTCTCTGCTTCGGCCAGCATGTCCGGGTCTCGTGCCGCCACGGCAGAGGCAGCCTGCAGAGAGGAGAAGAAATCCTCGCCGCTGACCTGGTTCTGTGCACCTGCCATCAGCACGTCCTTGAGCAGCGTGGAAAGCGCATCAAGCTGTGCCTTGGAGAGCAGCAGGCGAACTTCCAGCGACTGGCGCGTGGCATCCTGCAAATCCTTGTCCACCACCCAGGCTTCGATGTCGCGTGGGGCTTCCACGCCTTCCCGGGCACCCAGCCATTCCACGGCGGCGGCGCGCAGGCTCTGTTTGATGTCTCCCTTGGTGGGGGCGTTGGCGACCACAGGTGCCGCTTCCGGATTGGGTTCGGGAGCAGGGGCTGCTTCGGGCGCGGGAGCAGTTTCCTGCTCGGCCAACTGGCTTTCCTTGAACACTTTCTCCGCGTTTTCCGCAAACAGGGTTATGCTTCCGGCAATCTCTTCTGCCGCCTTACCGAAGGCAGGTACGTCCTTGGAGGAGATTCCCCAATAGAAGGGCTTGTCGCTGCCGGCATTGCGGGATAGCACCTTGAACTGGCGCGCGGCAACGCGGTTGAATTTCTTCGTATTTGGCGGGTTCAGGTGCAGGGCGTATATCATGACGTTCTTTTCGCCGGCAAGCGCGCGCAGCGTCTGCGGATCCATGCCGGAGGCGTTCCACTTGTGCCCGGCTTCATGGCCCGGGGCGTCGCCCACCAGAATGATGATGCGCAGGGCGTCAGGCCGCCAGGAAGTTTTGTTGATGGCGTCGTTTACACCGGAGAAGACGTCTTCGTCAAAGGTCTGGCTGTCCACTTTGGTTTCCTGGATCTGCTCCATGATGGGCAGGAACTGGTCGATGGGCAGAAGTTCGGGTGTAAAATTTTTGGTCACGTACTCCAAACCCGCGACCTCGCTGGAATCACGGTAGGCCCATGCGCCAAAGGCTATCTTGCTGCTCAGGCTGGGATTGGCGGCAATCGTCTCGGAAACGCCCTTCATCACTTCTCGGGCCTTGTCGATATAGGGGCGCATGCTGTTTGTGGTATCAATGACCCAGACCACGTCGAATTTCATGTCTTCCAGCTTTTTGGCCTTGCTTTCGCTGGATGTGGTGACGTTCTTCAGCACTTCGGTGTTCTGGCGGATATCGCTTTTCACTCTGTCTTTGGCGGCGCTGTTCACGGCGGCGATGCTCAGAAGGCGGGCTTCACG
>JAILGY010000134.1:0-4096 GCA_024696325.1 bacterium
AGTCACGCCAGAGAGGTGCCTCCGTCAGGCTCATGTTTCCGGAAAATGAGGCGTCTGCCGCCTGCCCCTGCGCGATTTTGCCGGAAAATTGCGTCAGGTTGCCTTTTTGCTGCCAAGACCCGTCCAGTGAGCGGATCGTGATCGCTTTACGCGCGCCTTCCGGTTTCAGCGTGGCGGAGCCGTCGGCTATGCGGATCTTTTTCAGGTGAATGCGCGAAAAATGGGCGGACGATCCGGTTCTTTGTGCGAGCGCCGCGCGCAGCTTCGCCTGATCTATCTGAACCACAGGTTTTTTCAGAATGATTTCGTCAAGGACAAGCTGGCCGTGGAGGAGTTTCCATAACTGCGGACGCAGGTGCAGGCTGGCCAGCTGAAGCTGATCGACGCCGTAATCGGCCGCAGCGGTGCTGTGGATATCGTAGCAGATCAGTTCCGGAAACGGCGAGAGGCGGAATTCCCAGTCCCGGAATGTGACCGGACCGACTGTCGCCTCCAACGCCGCCCGGGTGTAGCCGCGGAGATCGAAATGCTCCAGCGTGAAGCGGAGAAGGGCGGACAGCGACAGGAGCAGAGGAATGACGACCATCAGCACTTTGCCCAGCGCCACAAGTTTTTTTACGATGTACTTCATAGGCATGCATGTCTGGAAAAAATGGAAACTCGGGCTAATATAAACGCGTTTTCCCGTAAGAAAAATTGTTTTTATGAAAATGGCTTGTTTGCTATGATTGCCACCTTGGAACTGCCGGGGCTTAAAATAATATAAAGTCTTTGGGAAGCAGTCGCAGAGAAGGATGGTGGGCATATGAACGATTTGCTGGCTTATGCATCGTTGGTGATAGTTGCGCAGTGCGTGGTGATGGTCCTGCTGGCCTTTTCTCTTCCACGCTGGCGGGATGCGCTGCGTTCGGCTCCCGGAAGGGAAACGCCTCAAACCTTTGCAGAGAAGTTCAAGGCTGTTCTGGCCTTGTTGAAACGGAAGCAGCGGACGCCGGAACAGGTGCGGGAGGGTTCGGAAACGCTTCCTGCCGCGCCTTCCGAAAAATCTGAAGCTGCTGCAGAAACGCCTGCCGGGGAGACTGAAGCGTCGGCGGCTGTTTCCGAAGCGGTCGAAGCGCCGGAAACGGCGGCAGAACCTGCCGAAACCGCTGTGGTTGAGGAAAAACCGGAAAGTGTAATGGAGCCGGAATCGGCTCCTGTGCTGCTGGAGCGGGTCAAAACGGGGCTGGCCAAGACGAGGGGCCTGCTCGTGAAGCGGCTGGACGATCTTTTGGGAGGCTCCCGGAAGGTCGACGAGGAACTGTGGGAGGAACTGGAAGAAATCCTGATTTCCGCGGATGTGGGCATGAAGACCACGATGGATCTGCGCAAGGTGCTTGAGGAGCGCTGCAGGAAGGAAGGAATCGGGCAGGGAGATGCCTTGCGCGCGGCCTTGATGGAGGAAATGGAAAACTGTCTGCGGCGTGGTGAAAAGCCGCTGGATTTTAATGGCGCTTCGCCTTTTGTGCTGATGGTGGTTGGCGTGAACGGCGTGGGCAAAACGACCACGATTGGCAAGCTGGCGCATCGGCTGACGCGGGAAGGGAAAAAGGTCGTGCTGGGCGCCTGCGACACCTTCCGCGCGGCGGCTGCGGAACAGCTGACGGTATGGGCGCAGCGGGCCGGAGCCGACATCGTCAGCCATACGCCGGGAGCCGATCCCGCCGGCGTGGCTTTTGACGCGGTGCGGGCGGCGGTGGCGCGGGGGGCCTCCGTGGTTATTCTGGATACCGCTGGAAGGCTGCATACCAAATCCAACCTGATGGAGGAAGTGCGGAAGATTCGCCGGGTGGTTTCCCGCGAGGTCCCCGGTGCTCCGCATGAAACCCTTCTGGTGCTTGATGCCACCCTGGGGCAGAATTCCCTGGTGCAGGCCCGGCAGTTTCATGAAGCGGTGGAGGTTTCCGGTGTGGCCCTGACCAAGCTCGACGGCACTTCACGCGGGGGAATGATCGTGGCGGTGGGAAGCGAATTGGGCATTCCGGTCCGCTATATCGGCACCGGAGAGGGTGTGGACGATCTGCGGCCCTTCGATCCGCATCTCTTTGTGACCGCGCTGTTTGACAAAACCTGAAAGCGTTTGACTTTGTTGCGCCGGGCTTTTAACATTACATATTTATTTCCAAATGATGTAGTGAAGTGCGGCGCGGAAATTGGAAAAACGATCCGGGAATTGGTTTTTTGAAGAAGGATTGAAGGAAAGAACGGGAAAAGGGAAAGAGTATGCTTTTGTCCCGCAAATGTGCGGGAAGAGGCTTTTTCATATAGTAAAAGCAGTTCAGCGATCGGAAGGTGTTTGCGAAACGGGAGATAGAGGAAAAATTCGTGCTGGAAAGCGCAAACACATGAAAATTCCAGGATTTTTCCTGGATGGATGTTTTAGTTTCCTTTCGGGAATAATTTTCCCCCCAACTGATTCTCTTTCCTTGAAACGCTTGTCCTCTTCAGGCTTTTCCAAAGTGTGCCGGAAAAGTTCTTTTCCACGAAGCGTGGATGTTTGTGCTGTATGTCCAAACAAGATGTCAGGAAGCAGATACTGGAGTGGCGTTCGGGCTTGCCCGAAACTGTACGGCGCCAGTACGGGGAAGCTGCTGTCCGGCGCGTGATCGCGCTGGAAGCCTTTTGCCATGCCCGCACGATTGGCCTCTACAGCCCGGTGCGCGGTGAAGTGCCGACAGCCGCCATCTTTGCCGCCGCTGTGAGCTGCGGCAAGCGTGTTGCCTATCCGCGGGTCTGCGGAGAGGATATGGAATTCGTGACGGTGACGGCCCTGGCGGATCTGCAGCGCGGTTCGTTTGGCGTGGCGGAACCCATTGGGAAGGATACGGTCGCGGTTTCGGAACTGGACCTGCTGATTATGCCGGGCGTGGCTTTTTCACTGTCTGGTTGGCGTCTGGGCTATGGAAAGGGATATTACGATCGCGTGCTTTCCAGGGAAAAACCGGCCGGCCTGCTGGCAGGCCTTTGCTATGAGGGGCAGCTGGTGCCCGCTCTTTTCGGAGAAGCGCATGATGTACCGGTGCAACTGATTGTCACCGAGGCGCGAGTTGTTTTTGTTCAAAACGGATAGACGGTTTTTCGGGAGGATATTTTGGAGACCTTGTTCTTGATTTTTGTCATGGTGTTGGCGCTATGCGGGGGCGGCGCGCTGGGCTTTTACTTTTGCCAGTCCCGGATGAAAGATGCGCAGCTGGCCGCCGGCCAGATTGTGGAAGCGGCCAAAATGGAAGCGGAAACGATTCGCAGGGAGGCCCAGATTCAGGCCAAGGATGCGGTCTTCCAGGCCAAGGTGGAATGGGATAACGAAGTCAAGGAACAGAGCCGGGAGTTTCAGGCGAAGGAGCGGCGCCTGCTGCAAAAAGAGGAAAATCTTGATCGCAAGTCCGGTCAGCTGGATGAGCGCGATATGGAACTTGGCAAGAAGGAGAAAGCGATCGCCGAAAAGGAGGAGCGTGTCCAGCAAAAGGAGCGCGAAGCCGAGGAACTGGTTGCCCGGCAGCGGGAGAAGCTGGAGAGCCTCTCCAATCTGAGCGCCGCTGATGCCAAGAAGCAGCTTATGGAGGAGATGACAAGCGCGGCCCGGCATGACTGCGCCAAATATATCAAGCAGATGGAAGATGAGACCCGTGAAACCGCCGACAAGAAGGCCAAGGAGTGCATCGCCCTGGCGATCCAGCGCTATGCCGGCGATTATGTGGCGGAACGCACGGTCAGTGTCGTGCCCTTGCCTTCCGACGAGATGAAGGGGCGGATCATCGGCAGGGAAGGCCGCAATATCCGCACCATCGAAGCGGCCACCGGCATTGATCTGATTATTGACGATACTCCGGAAGCGGTCATTCTGTCGGGTTTCAACCCGGTACGGCGGGAAGTGGCACGGCTGGCGCTGGAGCGCCTGATTGCGGATGGCCGCATCCATCCGGCGCGTATCGAGGAGATGGTCAAGAAGGCCGGTGAGGAGGTGGACAAGACCATCCGCGAGGCTGGCGAGCGGGCGACTTTCGATATCGGCGTGCATGGCGCCCATCCTGAGATTGTCAAGCTGCTGGGACGTCTC
>JAILGY010000145.1:0-3097 GCA_024696325.1 bacterium
TGGCACCCATTGGCAGGAGTACAACGGGAAGCTCTGGTTCCACCTCAAACACTCCGATGAACTGTTGGTGGCGGGAGAACCGACGCTGCAGGATCTGCGGGAGGTCTCCGCGGAACTGCGGCGGCAGGGCTTTACGGGACGCTTTGGCCAGATACGGGAGAAGACCCTTGCGGCAATGCCCGGCGTGCACGCCAGTTTTGAGGTGCGGACAATGGAAGAGGCACGCTGGGAATACATCTATGACGTGGAGGAACTGGCGCACATGCAGGGGGTAAAATTCTCCACGCTGCGTCACCATGTGGCGCAATTCCGGCGCGAATTTCCCCACTATTGGACACGGCCGCTGGAACCGGCTCTGCTGCCGGCCTGCCGGGAACTGGCGCGGCAGTGGCGCCCTGCAGAGCCGAATCCGGAGATGCTCTCCGAGGGCGAGGCGTTGGAGCGCTGTCTGGAGGCCTTTACGCCTCTGGGCGCGGAGGGCCTGGCACTTTTCAGCGGCGATGCACTCCTGGGTTTCTCGGTGGTTGCGCCGCTGGCCGGGGAGATGTTTGATGAGCCCTTCGAAAAGGCCAGGCACGATTGCCGGGGCGCGGCGCAAATGCTGCTTCTGGAAACGGCAAAATACCTCTCCGGGCGCTGCCGGCTGCTCAACCGAGAACAGGATCTGGGACTGCCAGGACTGCGCCGGGCCAAACACGCCTGCGGTCCGCAGACACTGCTGCAAAACCGCTGGCTGATTCCTCTTGATAAAACTTAAGAGAACAAACGAAGCCGTCAGTGATAAGAAGCAGGTTGGAAATTGAAAAATATCCATCCCGTCAAAACCTGAAGGAGTGACACATGAAAATCGCTGTTGCAGGAGCCGGATACGTCGGCCTTTCCCTGGCGGTGCTGCTGGCGCAATGCCACGAAGTGCAGGTGGTTGATACTGTTCCCGAAAAGGTTACGTTGATCAACAGCAGAAAATCGCCCCTGCAGGATCAGGAAATTGAGGAATACCTGGCCACAAAAAAACTCAATCTGCACGCGACACTGGACAAGGAAAGTGCCTATCACGACGCCGAAATCATCATCATTGCAACACCCACCAACTACGATGAAAAGCTGAACTTTTTCGACACATCGGCTGTCGAAGACGTCATCGACATCGTGCTCAGGGTCAACCCCAAGGCGCTGATGGTTATCAAGTCCACCGTCCCGGTCGGCTATACGGATTCGCTGTGCGAAAAGTACGGCCCCATCAACCTCATTTTCTCTCCGGAATTTCTGCGGGAGAGCAAGGCGCTTTACGACAACCTTCATCCCAGCCGCATCGTGGTGGGAGCCTACGAAGAACAGGCCGAAGGTGCGCAAACTTTTGCTTTGCTGTTACAGGAAGGCGCCCTGGAGGAAAACGTCCCCATCCTCATCTGCCATCCCACCGAAGCGGAGGCCATCAAACTGTTCGCCAACACCTATCTGGCAGTCCGGGTAAGTTACTTCAACGAACTGGACACCTACGCTCAGGTGCACGGCCTGGATACCGCAGCCATCATCCGGGGAGTCTGTCTTGATCCGCGCATTGGTGGGCATTACAACAATCCCAGCTTCGGCTACGGCGGCTACTGCCTGCCCAAGGACACCAAACAGCTGCTCGCCAACTACCGGGATGTGCCGCAGAACCTCATTGAGGCGGTGGTCAAATCCAACAGCACCCGCAAGGACTTCATCGCGGACAGTGTCATTGACCGGAAGCCCAAACTGGTGGGTGTCTACCGGCTGACCATGAAGAGCAACAGCGACAACTTCCGCGCCTCGTCCATTCAGGGAATCATGAAGCGCATCAAGGCCAAGGGAATCCCCGTTATCATCTACGAACCGACGTTGAAGGACGGCGACACCTTCTTCAACAGCGTGGTGATCAACGATCTGGAAAAATTCAAGGCGCAGTCGGACATCATCCTGGCCAACCGTTTCGACGCCTGCCTTGAAGACGTGAAAGACAAGGTCTACACACGGGATCTCTTCCGCAGGGATTAAAAAGGACGCGGGGACGATTCTCCACCTTTCCGGCACAAGATAAAAAGAGGCCCGGTTTCGCCAGCGACGGAACCGGGCCGTTGTTTTGAAAATCGCTTCTAAAACAATTCTCGAGTATGAAAGTCCGGCTGATGTAAAGTTGACTTTACTTTAGCCGGACTTTTACAAGGATGCAATCCCAATCGGTGATTATCACTGTCTTTTTGAACCGAGCTTTTCCCGCGTTCACACCCGTTTCGCCATGCCCAGCGTGCGCATGGAGTTCAGCACGCACAGCACCGAGACCCCCACATCGCCGAAAACCGCCGCCCACATGGAGGCCAGCCCCAGCGTGCTGAGCGCCAGAATGGCCGCCTTCACCCCCAGGGCCAGCGCGATGTTGGCGCGCACAATGCCAAGGGTGGCGCGCGCCAGCCGGATGACCTTCGCCACCTTGCGTGGATCGTCGTCCAGAATGACGATGTCTGCCGCCTCAATGGCGGCGTCACTGCCGAGGCCGCCCATCGCGAAGCCCACATCGGCGCGCATCAGGACCGGAGCATCGTTGATGCCGTCCCCCACGAAACCCAGCCGTGCGCGCGTGGAGAACCGCCGCGTTTCGACAAACAGCCGCTCCACCGCCTCCACCTTGCCGTCCGGAAGCAGACCCGCCTGAACCTCATCCACCCCGAGAGCATTCGCCACGACTCTGGCGTTTTCCTCCGCATCGCCGGTAAGCATCACCATGCGCGTAATTCCGGCTGCGCGCAGTTCGGCCATCGCCTCCTCGCTCTGCGGTTTGGGCGCATCCTCTATAACGAGATAGCCCTGATACAGGTTGTCATGGGCGACATGCACCAGAGCCCGGCCGGGTTGGTCATGGGGAACGGCGATACCCGACATCTCCAATAGCTGCGCCTTGCCCAAAAGCAGCCTTTTGTCGTCCAGCGTGGCCTCGATGCCATAGCCGGGATGCTCGATCATCTCTTTCACCCGCGACGGATCCAGCGCCCTGCCCCAGGCCTCCCGGATGGAAAGCGCGACCGGATGCGTACTGCAGCTTTCGCCGTGGGCGGCCAATTCCAGCAAAACTTCGGAC
>JAILGY010000144.1:0-9921 GCA_024696325.1 bacterium
GAGCAGACGGCAAAGTCCGAGGTGCCCATAAACACTACCCGTGGGGCGGAATTTTCTGTCATGTGTTCCCCTTTTCTCCGTCGGAGCGGTTCTGGTGCTGCTTTTTGTACTTTTTGCGGAACAGGGAGCGTTTCAGCGGGGAGAGATGATCGATGAACAGGCCGCCCTCCAGGTGCTCACATTCATGCTGGAAACAGATTGCCTTGAGCCCTTCCAGCGTATCGACAACTTCCTTTCCCGTCACATCCAGCCAGCGCGCCCGAATTTTGGCGTGACGCATCACATCGGCGTAGTAGCCTGGTATGGAAAGGCAGCCCTCCGAGTGACACACTTCTCCTTCGCTTTCCAGAATTTCGGGATTGATTGCCACCAGCAGATCCGGCGGATCGCCTTCGCGGGCGCAGTCCAGCACAATGATTCTCCGCAGCTGGCCTACCTGCGGCGCCGCCAGTCCGACCCCCGGAGCGGCGTACATGGTTTCGGCCATGTCCCGGCTCAAATGTATCAGCTCTTCGTCAACCGCAGTTTCCTTTGCCACCGTTTTCCGCAAAATTTCGTTGGGATATTCCAGAATGGGCAAAACCGCCATAATTTCCCTTTCCGGCTGCAAGCCTCTCTACAAAAAAGAACCATCAAAAATTATTCTGAAAAACACTTATCACAATTGTACCCCAGTATAGCAGCAGCCGGACATAAAAAAAGCCTCTTTGCCAAGAGGGGGGCAAAGAGGCCAAGAGGAGGACGGGAAAGGAATTTGCCGTCGAGAACTCCCGTTTTGTCTATTCGCGGCAATGGAGGAAACAGTGAGTAGCTTTTTTTTGTTCAACACGCGAAGGACTATAGCTGATTTTCCTCGCAATGTGGTGTTAAGAGTTTTTTCCCGGTTGTAAAGTTCTTTTAAGAAAAACGTTGCAAAGATGTGTCCGTGATGTGCGTTTCGCGAATTTTCCCGTCAGCGCCTTCAAACCGGCGTAATGACATACTGCGATCCATCCTGTGATTCTTCACGGGGGTGCAGGCGCCATAAACGGACATTGTTGCTCGGTGCGGAACTGTCCGCGATGTCCAGCAGAGCCGGGAAGAGGTAGAGGAACGCATGCTGTCCGCTTTGCGGCGTGGAGGTGGTGAGGATCCCGCCATCAACCAGATGCTTGAGGATTCGCCGTGCCGTCCATTCAGGCAGTTCCGCATGCTGGCAGAAATCGGTTGCGCGGAAGATCGGCCGTTTGAAGATCCAGTCCAGTACCAGGGGCGCATACTGGGCCCGTGTCATTTTGGGCAGCTCATCCTTGATGGAGTTGGCAAGCTTCAGAATGGCCAGGGCTTTGCCCGTGTTTTCCTCGGCCTGTTTCTGGATGGCGGACAGGAAAAAACGGCACCAGCGCGTCATGTCGTTGTCCGACGAAATGCAGCGGAGCGCCTGGTAGTAGCCGGCAGAGTCACGTTCGAACACGGTGCTGCAGGGAAAGAGCGGACGTGAGAGAAGGCCCTTGCGCCACATGGCAATAGGTATCAGCAGCCTTCCCAGCCGATCATTGCCCTCGTCAAAGGGGTGCAGCGCCTCGAATTCCATGTGGAAAAGCGCGATTTGCACCAGAGTGTCCAGATAGTTGCCACGGAAGAAATCTCTCAGGGCGTTCATGCCGGTTGGGAGACTCTCCGGGGCGGCAGGTATGAAGTGCGCTTTTTCCCCTGATGCTTCCGGCATTTTTACCGTCATGGGTTTGGTGCGGTATTGGCCTGGCGTGTGCCGTGGAGCGTGGCTTCCGGAAAAAAGCATCCTGTGCAGCGCGCAAACCATCTCCTTCGATACCGGCATTCTGCCCGGTATGTTCCCGATGGCGCGCAGCGCGTTGCGATAGTTGATAATGGCTGTGATGCTTTCCCGGAGCTGTGCGTCGCCGCTGCTGCCGCCGGCCTCGAAGGTCAGCACATCGCTCACTTTCGCCGTGATGCTTTCGATCCGACAGGAGAGAATGGCCTCGCGGTTTTCCAGCGTGGTCTGCACAAGATTCAACTGCGTCTTCATCCTGAGCAGGCTGTCATAGCGGGCGAGCGCCGCATGTGCCGGCCCAAGGAGCGGCAGCAGTTTCTCCCAGTTCAGCGTTTTGGGCGGGAAAGAGGTGTTGTGATAACGGATCGTTTTGGCTTTGAGTCTCCCTTCGCTGCGTTTTTCAAGAGTGTTTTGCCTTTTGCGATGTCCGGAAAAAACTGGTCCTCCCTGCGCGAAAAACGGCAAACATCTTGTAATTCTACTTTTCTACCTGAAAAAACGGGGGAAGCAAATATAAAAAATAAGGTTTCTGAAAGGATGGCCATGATGGGCCGCTGCGTTGCCCGTTTTCAGTTCTCCGAAATGTGTTGGCCTCCAAGGATATCCTCCAGCGACAGCTGCTGCAGCTCGTTGAACAGCCGTTCCTGAATGGTGACGAACGCGCAGTGCATGGAACAGGGCTTTTCGGTGTTGTTCATCGGGCAGGTATAGCCGTCGAGCATGCATTCGGTGATCATCGTATCAGGTTCTATCACCCGGAACACGTCGTAGAGTGAAATCTCCTTAAGTCCCCGGCTGAGCAGATAGCCGCCGCTGGCGCCACGCTGGCTTCCGATCAGGCCGCCCTGGTTGAGCTTGCGCGCCACCTTGTAGGCAATGGCTCTGGTCAGATGCTCACATTGCACGATGTTGCCGATACTGACGACTTTCTGCCCCGAAAGCCGGCGCAGAATGCGCAGCGCATAGTCAAATTCACGTGTAAACAGCATGGTGTCCCGCCTTTCCTGGGAGGCAGGAATAGTATACATCCGGCTGTTGAGTCAAGCTTAAGCCTTTTCTCCAAACAGCAGCCGCCGGGTATGACGGACAATCATGAGATCCTCGTTGGTCGGGATGACCCGCACCGCAACCGGCATGCCCTCCCTGGAGATGACGGGCGCATGGCGGGCGTTTCTTTCCGGATCGAGGCGAATGCCAAGATGGTCCATCCCCTGGCAGATCAGTTCCCGCACGATGGCAGCGCGTTCTCCGATGCCGCCGGTAAACACGAGCATGTCCAGTCCGCCCAGCACGGTGGAGAGGGCGCCAATGGCCTTGCGGGCGTGGTAGGCATACATGTCGACAGCCTGCGCGGCCATTGGATCCTCGTGACGCTGTTCCAGCAGGGTCCGCATGTCGGAGCTGATGCCGGAGACGCCCAGCAGTCCGCTGCGGTGATTGAACAGCTTGTTGAGCTGGTTGGCGTCGTAATGCTTTTCCTCCAGCAGGTAGATGAGAACGCCGGGATCGACATCGCCGCTGCGCGTGCCCATCATCAGGCCGCCCGCGGGGGTGAAGCCCATGGTGGTATCCAGCGAGATCCCGTCGTGGATGGCGGTCATGCTGGCGCCGTTGCCGAGATGGGCGACGATGATCCGTTTGCTGAGCTCCTTGCCGAGAACGGAAACGATATATTCGTAGGAAAGCCCGTGAAATCCATAGCGCACCACGCCTTCGTGCCAGAGGCTGCTGACGATTGGCAGGCGGCGGGCGATTTGGGGGATGGTGCGGTGGAACGCGGTGTCAAAACAGACCACCTGTCCCAGCTCGGGGTACTGCATGGATATTGCGTCTATGCCGAGGATTTCCGGCGGAAGATGGAGCGGGGCGAAAGGGATGATTTGGCTCAGGTCATGCACCAGATGGGGCGTAACAATTTCATGGTTGATGTGGTGCGGCCCTCCATGTACCACCCGGTGGCCGACCGCGTCCGGCGAGGGGAGGTGGCATTCTCCCATGACGTCGGTGAGCAGTGCCTTGACCGCGGCGCCGTGGTTGGGAAAATCCTGAATGCGATCCATCTGCTTGTCGCCCTGGCCGTCTTTGAGCCAGAGCCAGCCGCCGGACATGCCAATCCGTTCGACGGCGCCCCGGGCGATGAGGCGTTCTTCGTCACCCAGACTGTACATGGCGAATTTGATGGAAGAGGATCCGCTGTTGATGCAGAGAATATTTTTGTTGTCCATGCAATCTGCCCCTTATATAGAAGAGAAGAAGAGGAAAAAGTTGCTCTTCGGTGAAAAGAGATGTTCAAGAGGATAGCGGATCCTCGCCGGCAGGGGGAGAAAAAATTGGATTTTCCTTCTGGAGAGACGAAACCCGAAAGGCTGGAGAGAGTTACAAGAGAGAGGAGGAGAGAACATGCGCCGGACGCGCAGGATTGTTCTGGGCGGAGTGCCCATTGGGGGCGGCATGCCGGTGGCGGTGCAGTCCATGTGCAACACCGATACACGTGATGCGAGAGCAACGCTTGGGCAAATTCGGGAACTGGGTGACGCCGGCTGCGAGATCGTGCGTTGCGCCGTGCCCGACGAGGAGGCTGCCGCCGCTTTGAGGTCCATTTGCGCGGAAAGCCCTTTACCTGTAGTGGCCGATATCCACTTTGACTACCGGCTGGCGCTTGCCGCGGCGGAAAACGGCGTGGCAGGGCTGCGCATCAATCCCGGAAACATTGGCGCCCGCTGGAAGGTTGCCGAGGTGGTGGCGGCCTGCCGGGAGCGCGCTTTGCCCATCCGTATCGGCGTCAACGCCGGTTCACTGGAAAAGGAACTCCTTGAGCGTTACGGCCCGAGTCCGGAGGCGATTGTGGAAAGCGCTCTGAAACATGTCCGGATTCTGGAAGAACTGGATTTTGATGCCGTCAAGATCAGCGTCAAGGCTTCGGATGTCCGCCGCACCGTGGCCGCATGCAGGCTTTTGGCCGAACGCTGCGACTATCCTCAGCATCTGGGGATCACGGAAGCCGGTACCGTTCGGGCTGGCGCCATCCGCAGCGCCATCGGCATCGGGATGCTGTTGGCCGAGGGTATCGGCGATACGATACGGGTATCACTTACCGGTGATCCGGTGGAGGAAGTGTGGGCAGCCTGGGAAATCCTCAAGGCTCTCGGACTGCGGCAGCGTGGGCCGACACTGGTGAGCTGCCCGACCTGTGGGCGCTGCCGCATCGATCTGGTGGGGCTGGCCACCGAGGTCGAGCGTCGCCTGCGCGTCTATACGGCGCCGTTCACGGTGGCGGTAATGGGATGCGCGGTCAATGGCCCGGGAGAGGCGCGCGAGGCGGATGTTGGCGTGGCCGGCGGCGCGGGCGAAGGGCTGCTGTTCCGGCATGGCGTGGTGGTAGGCAAGGTTCCGGAGGAACGTCTTGCGGATGCTCTGCTCGATGAAATTGCCAGCATGCTGAAGGAAGAAGGACGCGGACAATAAAATGGCTATCGGGTTCCGCATGTGCTAGCATGAAACACTTGGTTCCCATTGCAAAGGTCATGTGATTGCCGTCATGGAATATGGGCGCGTCATGGCGGCAGGGTGTTTTTTCTGGATGCGGCGCTTCGTTCATTTTTTATCCATTTGTCAACAATGAGGTTGTTCCCATGCGTTATTCCCAGTATTTCCTGATAACCACCAAGGAAACTCCGGCGGAAGCCGAAACCGTAAGTCACCAGCTGATGCTGCGAGCGGGCATGATCCGCAAGGTGGCGACGGGTATTTACAACTATTTGCCTCTGGGGCTGCGTTCCATCCGCAAGATGGAGCAGATTGTCCGGGAAGAGATGGATCGTTCCGGCGCCATCGAATTGCACATGCCGATGGTGGTGCCGGGAGAGCTGTGGCGCGAATCGGGGCGCTGGGAAAAATACGGCAAGGAACTGCTGCGGTTCAAGGATCGCAAGGACGCGGAGTTTTGCCTGGGCCCGACCCACGAGGAAGTGGTGACCGACATCATTCGCAACCTGGTCCGTTCGTATCGCCAGCTGCCGCTGAACGTCTACCAGATCCAGACCAAGTTCCGTGACGAAATCCGGCCGCGTTTCGGGCTCATGCGCGGGCGGGAATTCATCATGAAGGATGCCTACTCTTTCGATATGGATGATGCGGGCGCAGCGATCGCCTATCAGAAGATGTACGACGCCTACTGCCGGATCTTCGAGCGCTGCGGCTTGAAGTTCCGGGCTGTTGAGGCGGATTCCGGCGCCATCGGCGGATCCAGCTCGCACGAGTTCATGGTGCTGGCGGAAAGCGGCGAGGATGCCATCGTCTCCTGCGATTCCTGTCATTATGCGGCCAATGTGGAAAAGGCGGAGCTGGTTTTCCGGGACGGCAGGACTCCGCAGCAGTCCGAAGACCTGCGCAAGGTGGCGACCCCCGAACAGAGAACGATCGAAGAGGTTGCCGCGTTTTTGAACATTCCTCCTGCGCGTCTGGTGAAGACGCTTGTCGTGCGGACGGATGCCGGAGAAGTGCTGGCGGTGCTGCTGCGGGGCGACCGTGAACTGAACGAAATCAAGTTGTGCCATGTGCTGAACTGCAACGCGGTGGAAATGGCGCCGGAAGAAGTGGTGCGTGAAGTGACCGGAGCGCCTCCCGGATTTGCCGGGCCGGTGGGCCTGAAGGTGAAGATTCTGGCCGACAACGAGGTGCGTGGCCTTGCGGACTTTGTGACAGGCGCCAATGAAGAGGGGTTCCATCTGATGGGCGTGAACAACGGGCGGGATTTTTCCGTCGCGCAGTGGGGCGATCTGCGTATCGCTTCTGCCGGTGATCCCTGCCCGCGCTGTGAGGGCGGCCATTTGGAAATGTGGCGCGGTATCGAGGTCGGTCATGTTTTCAAGCTGGGCACCAAGTATTCTGCGACGCTCAAGGCTGCCGTGCTGGATGAGAACGGCGAGTCGGTTACGCCCATCATGGGTTGTTACGGCATTGGCATTGGGCGCACGGTGGCGGCCGCCATCGAACAGAATCACGATGAAAACGGCATTGTGTGGCCCATGGCCTTGGCGCCTTTCCAGGTTCTGGTGACCGCCATCAATCCCAATCAGGAAAATATTCGCACGGCGGCGGAGCAGCTCTATGCCGATTTGCAGGCGGCCGGCGTCGAGGTGCTGTACGATGATCGGGACGAGCGTCCTGGAAGCAAGTTCAAGGATGCCGATCTCATCGGAATCCCCTTGCGGATTACAGTGGGCGATCGGGGACTGAAAAATGGGGAAGTAGAGTTGCTGGAACGGCGCGGCGGCGTGAAGACGATGCTGCCGGTTGCCGAAGCGGCGTCGCGTGTGGCCGAAATGGTGCGGGAAGCCTTGCGTTGAGAATCTTTCTTAAAGGCATATCCGTTGAAGGGGGGCATACAATGAGAGAACAGGCGCGGAAAAAACTGTTTTTTGCGCTGGATGTGGATGATATGCAGAAAGCCGCCCGCTGGGTGGAGCGGCTTAAAGGACGGATTGGCGGATTCAAGGTGGGCAAGCAGCTGTTTACCGCCTGTGGGCCGGAAGTTGTCAAAATGATCCGCGCGGCGGGAAGCGAAGTCTTTCTGGATCTGAAATATCACGATATTCCCAATACGGTGGCGGGAGCCTCGTTGGAAGCGGCACGTCTTCAGGTGAAAATGTTCAACGTGCATGCGCTGGGCGGCCGGGAAATGATGACGGCCGCGGTTTCGGCGCTGCGTGGTTATGATGGCGGCGCGCGGCCCCTGTTGCTGGCGGTGACGGTTTTGACTTCCATGCATGCCGAAGCTTTGCATGAGGTGGGCATGGAGCTTGAGCCTGGTGTTTTGGTGCCGCATCTGGCCAGGCTTGCGCAGGACTGCGGTGTTGATGGCGTGGTGGCTTCCCCCAGGGAGATAGAGAGCATCCGCAAGGTGTGCGGCCCCGATTTTCTGATTGTTACTCCGGGTGTGCGTCTGGTGAATGCCGGCGCCGATGATCAGAAACGGGTGGCGACTCCGGCGGAGGCGGTGCGCGCCGGTGCGGATTTTCTGGTCGTGGGGCGGCCGATTGCGCAGGCTGCCGATCCGGAAAGTGCTGCGGAAGCCATTGTTGAGGAAATGGCCAGGGCGCTTGCGGGGTGCTGAGACTGTGACGGAATTGGTCTACGGTATCCATTCGGTGGAACATGAATTGTTGTCCGGCAGGCGGCATCCCAGGACGCTGTACCACTGCGAAGCCTGCGCCCGGGGCGGGGAACTGCTGGCTTTGGCGCAGCGGTGTGGTGTTGCGGTGCAAACGGTTTCCAGAACCGAGCTGGAACGTTTGACAGGTGCGTCCGAACATCAGGGGGTCGCGCTGCGGGTGGATGATTTTTGTTATCTTTCCCTGGAAGAACTGGTTCATTCCTGCCGTGATGAGCGGCACGCCCTGTTGCTGATAATGGATGGCATTACCGATACCAGAAATTTCGGGGCGATACTGCGGAGCGCGGATGCTGCCGGATGCCGGGGGGTCATCATTGCCAAGGATCGCGCTTGCCCGGTGACGGCGACGGTGCATAAGGTATCCAGCGGCGCGTTGGCCCATGTCGCGGTGTGCCGGGTCGTCAATTTGGCGCGCGCCATGGAATATGTCAAAGAGGCGGGTTTTTGGATATTTGGCTTGGCGGCGGAAAGCGCCGAACCGTTTTTTGGGCAGGATTTGCGGGGCAAGGTAGCTCTGGTTATGGGGAATGAGGAAAAGGGACTGCGCCCCCAGGTTCGCAGGGAATGCGATATGCTTCTTTCAATTCCCATGCAGGGCAGGGTTTCTTCGCTGAATGTCTCTGTTGCGGCTTCCATTGCCATGTTTGAGGTGGTGCGCCAGCGGCTTTGAGCGAAGAATTGTGTCGAAAAAAAATGGGGCGGTGAAAAAATTTCTCTTGCTTTTGCCGCTTCGATGGGATATAGGTCAGTGGTTGCGCTGGCGTAGCTCAATCGGTAGAGCAGCTGACTTGTAATCAGCAGGTTGCGGGTTCAATTCCTGTCGCCAGCTCCAGTGAGTTCGACAGCGGCGGATCTTTTTACAATTTCATCTGGAGGGGTTCCCGAGCGGCCAAAGGGAGCAGACTGTAAATCTGCCGTCGACGACTTCGGAGGTTCGAATCCTCCCCCCTCCACCACTCAAGGTGTATTCCGGATGAATGTCCGGTGATATAGGAGAGCAGGAGATACATTGGTATCGTTGGTACTGCGGATATGACTTGGCAGGAGTCCTTGAGAGCTGGATTTGGGCGGGAGTAGCTCAGTTGGCTAGAGCATCAGCCTTCCAAGCTGAGGGCCGCGGGTTCGAATCCCGTTTCCCGCTCCAGGTTTTCTCGTATCGACAGACAAGGCAGGCCCACATAGCTCAGGCGGTAGAGCGCATCCTTGGTAAGGATGAGGTCATCGGTTCAAGTCCGATTGTGGGCTCCATTTTTTTCGGTTTCAGAAAAAAATTAACGAAGATTTGAAAAGTTCAAAAGTCCTAGGGAGGGATTGAGCGATGGCGAAGGAGAAATTTGTAAGGACAAAGCCGCATGTAAATATTGGTACGATTGGGCACGTTGACCATGGAAAGACGACGTTGACGGCAGCCATTACGAAAGTTATGGCCGAGAAGGGTATGGCCCAGTTCCGTGCTTTTGATTCCATCGACAATGCTCCCGAGGAGCGGGAGCGTGGAATTACGATTGCAACGGCGCATGTGGAGTATGAGACGGAAAAACGTCATTATGCGCATGTAGACTGCCCGGGTCATGCGGACTACGTAAAGAACATGATTACCGGTGCGGCTCAGATGGACGGAGCCATTTTGGTGGTTTCGGCGGCCGACGGTCCCATGCCCCAGACGCGTGAGCACATTTTGTTGGCTCGTCAGGTAGGCGTTCCTGCGATGGTCGTTTTCCTGAACAAGGCGGATATGGTGGATGACGCCGAGTTGATGGAACTGGTGGAGATGGAAGTTCGCGATTTGCTGTCGAGCTACAATTTCCCGGGCGACGAGATTCCCATTATCACGGGTTCTGCGTTGAAGGCTCTGGAAGGCGACAAGAGCGAGATGGGCGAAGGCGCGATTTTGAAGCTGATGGAAGCGGTGGACAGCTACATCCCCGAGCCTGTACGCCAGGTTGACAAACCTTTCCTGATGCCGGTAGAA
>JAILGY010000210.1:0-4112 GCA_024696325.1 bacterium
CTGGAATCATCCGCTGTTGCCACCGTTCTCATATGGCTTCGTCAATCTGCTGATAGTGGCGGTCTGCCTGCCCACAACCACCATCTTTGCGCATTTGGGCGCGAAAATGACCCACCGTTTCAGTCATGAGCGGCTGATCCGAATTTACGCGTGCGTGTTGACGGTGGTCGGCCTGTGGATGGTTGGCAATACCCTGGTGCGGCTTGCAGGCTGAGGTGGGCCGCGGGCGGCGGACAATCGCCCGGCCGGGGGAAAATAATCCTTGAAGGGGAGGAGCAAAAAGGATGCAGGGAATTCGGGAAGCTGTGGTTGCTGGACGCTTTTATCCGGCGGAACCGGCTGTGCTCAGGAAAATGCTGGGCGGATTTCTGCGCGGGGTGTCAACATCGGAAACGGCGGCATCATCCGGGGCGGCTCTGGGCATGATGGTGCCCCATGCCGGTTACTGCTATTCGGGCGCGATTGCCGGAGCGGTCTTTGGCAGTGCGCCGATTCCGGAGCGGGTCATTCTGCTGGGCCCAAATCATACCGGGAAAGGCCGTCCCTGGTCGGTGTACGCTTCCGGAAGCTGGCGTACGCCGTTGGGAGATGTCAGGGTGGACGAGGAACTGGCTTCCGCCATCCTGCAGGGCTGCCCCGGAACGGCGGCGGATGAGGCGGCGCATCGTTTCGAACATTCGCTGGAGGTGGAGCTTCCCTTTCTGCAGGTGCTGTCTCCGGAAACGGAAATAGTCCCCATCTGCATCGGCGCCGGTTCACAGGAGCAGCTGATCACTTTCGGGGAAAATCTCGCGAAGGTTGTCAAGGCCAGCCCGCGCCGGATTTTGATGGTGGTGAGTTCCGACATGACCCACTACGAGCCGGCGGAGGTCGCCGCCGAAAAGGATCGGCTCGCGCTTGCCCATGTGCTGGCACTGGATGCTGCCGGTCTGTACCAGACGGTTCGCGGGCGCCGCATCACCATGTGCGGCATCCTGCCGATGACGGTGATGCTGGCGGCGGCCCGTCGCTTGGGCGCGGCCAAAGGCGTGCTGGTGCGCTACGGCAATTCCGGCCAGATGAAGAACGACGGGGCTCCGGTGGTCGGTTATGCCGGGGTCGTGATCCGATAATGTACCGTGCACCCGGTTGGGCTTTTTTGACGCGGTATCAATGGGTATCAATGAGAATAATAAAAAAAATAATAAACATACACATCAAGGGAGTTTGTGAGAGACATGGCAGACATTCGTGTTCGTTTTGCCCCCAGCCCCACGGGCTATCTGCATATCGGCGGCGCCCGCACGGCGCTGTTCAACTATCTGTTCGCCCGCCACAACGGCGGCACCTTCGTGTTCCGGATTGAGGATACCGATACCCAGCGCTCCACCCAGGAGTATGTGGATGAAATCATGGCCTCCATGAAGTGGCTGGGCTTTTCCTGGGACGAGGGGCCCTTTTTCCAGACCCAGCGCATGGATCTGTACCGCGCCAAGGTGCAGCAGCTGCTGGACGAGGGCAAGGCCTACCGCTGCTACTGCACGCCGGAGGAGCTGGACGCCAAGCGCGAACTGGCAATGAAGGAGGGGCGCAAGCCCAAATACGACGGCGCCTGCCGCGAGCGCACCGATCATCCCGAGGGAGTGCCCTATGTGGTGCGTTTCCGCGCCCCCGACGAGGGAACGATAACCTTCAACGATCTCATCAAGGGCCCGGTAACGGTGGATGTCGCCGAGCTGGACGACATCATCATCCAGCGTTCCGACGGCACGCCGACCTACAACTTCGTGGTGGTGGTGGACGACATCGACATGGGCATCACCCACGTGATCCGCGGCGACGACCATGTCAACAACACGCCGCGCCAGATCCTCATGTATCAGGGACTGGGCGCGCCAGTGCCGGAATTCGCCCATGTGCCGATGATTCTGGGTGCGGACAAGAGCCGTCTTTCCAAACGGCACGGCGCCACCGCAGTCATGTCCTACGAGCAGATGGGCTATCTGCCGGAGGCCATTGTCAACTATCTGGCGCGCCTGGGCTGGTCCTGCGGCGATCAGGAAATCTTCAGCATGCAGGAACTCATCGACAAGTTCACGCTGGAGCATGTGGGACGCGCGGCCGGCGTGTTCAATCCGGAAAAGCTGCTGTGGCTCAACTCGCACTACATCAAGACCGCGGAGGAAGAGCGGCTGGTCACTTTGCTGCGTCCGCATCTGGAACGCCTGGGGCTCAATCCCGACACCCATGCGGAGCGCTTGCCGGCGGTGGTGGAGATGTACCGGGAACGTTCCAAGACGCTTGCGGAAATGGCTTCCAGCGCCGCGTTTTTCTTCAGGGAAATGCCGGAATACGATCCGGCCGCGGTTGCGAAATTCCTCACTGCGGACAACCGGGCCTTGCTGGAGTCGGTCATCCGGCATCTGGAAGCCAGTCCTTCTTTCACCGGCGAGGCGGTGGAGGAGGCCATTCAGGCGGTGATGGCCGAAACCGGCCTGAAGATGGGCAAGGTGGCCCAGCCGGTGCGGGTGGCAGTGACCGGCGGTACGGTCAGCCCGGGGCTTTCGGAGGTGCTGGTGGCCCTGGGACGCGACGATACGCTGAAACGCCTGCGGGCGGCCTGCGCCTTGGGACAGCAGAGCTGATTTGCATTTTGAATCAGGAAGAATATTATTACGATGTAAGCGCAAAAAACAGGCGGTTCAAATCACCAAAAGATTTGAACCGCCTGTTGTCATTTTCCGCTGTCATCCGCAAGGATTCTGGCGCAGCGCTCCTCAACGAGTTCCCGGGCCCGCGCGGTTTCCTGGGGAGTGGCGTTATGCGCCAGCAGCAGCTGCCGGGCGGCTTCCAGATCGTGGTAGTCCGCATCTTCGATGATGCGGGCCGCGTGCAGGGCCGCCAGCAGCCGTGCGGTGTTGGTGGTTCGCAGCTCCGGATGGGCCGGGCCGTGGCGGAGCTGGAGCATGCGCACCAGAAAGTCCAGCGTGTCAAGCGGCTCTCCCGTGGAAGGTGGGGAGAACTCACCGGAAAAGCCCCGCAGCGGGGCCGCCGGGTAGACGATTTCTGCCAAAGAGGTTTCCAGTGCCGCGCGCAGGTTTTGAGGCGCGGCTACCACGCGCGCGCGGGCAAGCATCAGCCGTTCCTCCAGTGAGGTATTTTGCCGGTGGGAACGGACGAAATCCGCGAAACTGCTCACCATGGGCCCCTGATATCCGGAACGGCGCTGTCTGCCGTCGATCTGGAACAGCTGCCCCTGATCGGTACGCAGCATCACGATGGCCAGGATCCGGCGCACCAGCCGCATAAAGTATTCATGATTGGAGCGTTTCCGGAATCTGGCGGGATTTGTGCCCGGTGCCGGGGTGGTTTCGCCCTCGTCCTCGAAGAGAAACATCAGATCCAGTTCCGAAGAATAGTCCAGTTCGTAACTTCCCAGTTTGCCCAGGGCGACGATGGCCAGGCCGGTTTCCTCTTCGCCGGCGCTGTCCATGGCCGCGTTGCGGGGAAGGCCGCAGGTGGTCAGCAGTTCGCCGCGGGCAATGGCAGCGGCCTGTTCCAGGCAGACGCCGGCCAGCACGGAGAAACGTTCGAAAGCCTGATCTCGTGAAATTTCGTTGCGAATGTCGGCCAGCGCGATACGCAGGAATTCCTCATGGCGAAAGCGGCGCAGCGCATCCAGCTTTTCCTCGTAGTCGCCGCAGTTGGCGATGCTTTCCCGCAGATCGTGGGCAAGACGGGCCGGAGAACGGAAATGGGGGGCGAACGTGGTCACGGCCAGGGCGTCCAGCGTCTCCGGATCGTCGATGAAGAAATGTGCCAGAACCGTGCTCGTGGCCAGAATTCTCGCCAGGAGCCGGATCAGATCCGGGTTTTCCGCAAGCAGGGAGAAGATGGCCGTGCGGGAACGCAGCTCCGTGAACAGGATCGCTCCGTTGCGGAGCGCCATTTCCGGCGTCTTGCTGGCAAGGGCCTCCTGCACGAAAATCGGCATGACCCGTTGACGTAACTGCTGCAAACGGTATCCGGGCTGGAAATGGGGAGGACCGTCGCGCAGCAATGCCAGATCGCGCAGGGAAATTTCGATGTCGGGACATCCCCGGCGGGACAGGATGGCCTCTGCGGTTTCCGGC
>JAILGY010000227.1:0-6871 GCA_024696325.1 bacterium
TCATGCGAACGATGCCGCTGCTTGTCCTTGCAACTCTTTTGGGATTGGGCGTCCCCTCCTGGGCCTGGTACCCACGCGACGCAGGCGATTCCTATTTTCCGGAAAAAAATCCGGCGCCCATTATCGGCCACAACAAATACACAAATATCGACCCCGAGAGCACGCTCATCGATTTGGCCTACGAGGCAGGCCTGGGTTATGACTCGCTCGCCAATGCCAACCCCGATGTCGATCCATGGATGCCTTCAAAAAATCAGGATATTTTGCTGCCCTATGCCACCATTTTCCCCTGGAAGGCCAAACCGGGCATTCTCATCAACATTGCGGAATGCCGTCTTTACTATCTCTGGCGGGAAGGGGGAAAATTGAGGATCCGCATCTATCCCATCGGTATCGGTCAGGAAGGCTGGGAATCACCGAGTGGCACCTTTTTCATTGCCAACAAGGCGCGGAATCCAACCTGGGTGGCGCCGGCCTCCATTCGCCGTGAGCGGCCGGACGAGCCTGCCGTGATACCGCCCGGACCGGACAACCCGCTGGGCGGCTACTGGATGGGCCTGTCCATCAAGGGCTACGGCATTCACGGCACCCACAAGCCCCTGGGGGTCGGAAGGCAGGTCAGTCACGGCTGTATCCGCCTCTATCCCAATGACATCAGCGATCTTTTCCCCAGAGTTGCCGTCAAGACGCCAGTGACCATGGTGTACCAACCGGTAAAAGTTGGTCTCCGGGACAACAAGCTTTGGGCCGAGATTCATCCCGACAACCGCAATACCGGGATAAATGTGAAAGACGAAATCTCCCGCCAGAGCAGCCTGTTGGGCTGGAAAAACCTCATCGACTGGAAGCGGGTTGAGGGTGAAATCAATCTGTGCAGCGGACTGCCCTTCGTCATTTCCTCGGACAGCTCTTCTCCGGCAGCAGGCAGCCCTTCTCCGGCAACAGGCAGCCCTTCCCCGGGAACATATGAGGATCCGCCGGCCCCCCAGCAGGAAAAGCCATACTACGAAGAACTCTACTAGGAAAAATGTCGCTCAAACTGGGGAAATCGCTGCAGGTTGCTGTACACGCGATTTCCCCCCGGGCAAGCGTCCATAAAAAAAGCCCCGTTTTTCAACGGGGCTTTTTCTTTGCAAACTGTCAGGAATTACTTGCGAAGACCTCTCTCAAAAGCCTTCTTGGAAGCCTGGGCGTTGCTGTTTGCAAGCTGAGCAGCTTCTTCAGCTCTGAGGGCAGCCTGTTTGGCTTCTTCAGCAGCGTCTGCAGCTTTCTGGCCAGCAGCAATGGCTTCATCCACTTTCGCGCGATCTGCGCTGCTCAAATTGGCCGTGCAACCAGCAACCAGCAGAAGACCAGCACATGCACCCACTACGATCATTTTCCAGCTTTTCATCTTTTCCTCCGTTTACTTAATTCCATGAGTTCTCTTCGCCAGCGCCCGCTGACGAATACCGTCAAATGTTGTAAACAAATATTAAGCCACTTCCCGTATGGGAATCAAGGTATTTTGTAATTATTTGTTAATAAGAGATGACTGCCAGACATTCAAAGTGCTTGCAGCCAGGCAATCACCTTCCGTAAAGCCTGGGCACGATGGCTTATCCGGTTCTTGATGTCAAGCGGCAATTCTGCAAGTGTCTTGCCATACTCCGGCACCAGAAAGACCGGATCGTACCCGAAGCCGTTGGCACCCCGCCTTTCCGCAATGATTCGCCCGGCCAAACGCCCGTGAAAGAGCTGTTCTTTGCCGTCCGGCGTGCAGAATGCCATGACGCATTCAAAGGCCGCATGCCGGGGGGCTGGATATGGCGCAAGCTCCGTGAGCAGTCTGGCAACATTTTCTGCATCGGAGGCTCCTTCGCCTGCATAACGGGCGGAATGCACGCCCGGACGCCCCTGCAGGGCTGCAACACACAGTCCCGAATCGTCCGCCAGGGCGGCCATCCCGCTGAAAGCAGCCGCGGCGCGAGCCTTTTTCAGCGCATTGGCCGCAAATGTTTCGCCATCTTCTTCAACTTCCTTCAGATCGGGGAATTCCGCCAGAGAATGCACACAAAAATCCCCGTGGGCCAAGAGAGCCTTGATTTCCTTTATTTTCCCCGCATTACGCGTTGCAATCACCAGATCCATGACTGTACCTTTAGCCCTTCACGCCCATCTGCGATTCAAAAGCCGATCGCTGCAAATCCAGCAGCTGCCGGCACCCGCGCAGCGCCAGCGTGCGCAGCGCCATAAAATCCTCCTCGGAAAACGGTGCTTCCTCGCCGGTGCCCTGAATCTCCACGAATTTGCCCGACTGCGTCACGACAAAGTTCATGTCCACCGCGGCTTTCGAGTCTTCCCCGTAATCCAGATCGAGCAGCGCCGCGCCCGCAACCAGACCGACGCTGACCGCCGCCACCCGCTCTTTCAGGGGAAACGTGGCAATGAGTCCCCTCTCCCTGAGACGGGCAAGCGCCAGCTCCAAGGCCAGACAGCCGCCGGTGACGGAGGCGGTGCGGGTACCACCGTCGGCTTGGAGCACATCGCAATCAATAATGATGGTGCGTTCCCCCAGGGCCTCCAGATCCATCACCGAGCGCAAGGATCGGCCGACAAGCCGCTGAATCTCGCAGGAGCGCCCGTTGACCTTTCCACGGTTCACATCCCGCGGGGAACGTGTCTGCCCCGCCCTCGGCAGCATGGCATATTCGGCCGTCACCCAGCCACGCCCCTCGCCGCGCATGAAGGGCGGAACCGTTTCCTCGACCGAGGCATTGCACAGCACCACAGTATTGCCATAGCGCGTCAAGACCGAACCTTCGGCGTAACGGTTGAAACCCACTTCGAAACTGACGGCTCGCAGCGCATCCGGCAAGCGGCCGTCCGCGCGTGTAAACTGTCCAGGTCTTTCCTGCAAGGTATCGTTCAACATTTCTTCCCCATTTTCTTATGTGAAAAGAGCCGCCCCATCAGTCAATGGTGCGGAAGAGCCGCCCCCAGCGCGGACGCTTGCGCTCCCTGTCCCAGGACCAGTACTTGATCCAGGCGCGGCCCTTGATGGCCCGGGCATCGACAAAGCCCCAGAAACGGCTGTCCAGCGAACGATCGCGATTGTCGCCCATCACGAAGTACTGCCCTTTCGGTACGGTCACCGGTCCGAAGAAGTCGCGTGGCGAGCTTGCGGCAGGAAGCAGATCAGGCTCCTTGTGCACTTCCTGCGGAATTTTGACCGCCTCACCGTTGAGGTAGAGCTGCTTGGCGCGCAGTTCCACCTTGTCGCCCGGCAGCCCGACCACGCGCTTGATGAAATCGCGACGCTTGAGCCAGGGTTTGCCGGCATCCTCCGGAAATTCGAAGACGATGATATCGCCGCGCTGCGGCGCGCGCAGTTTCAACAGCTCGCGATCCACCACCGGCATCCGGACACCGTAGATGAACTTGTTGACCATCAGATAGTCGCCCACCAGAAGCGTATCCTCCATGGAACCGGAAGGAATGTTGAAGGCCTGCACCACATAGACCCGCACGCACATCGCCAGTACAAAGGCAATAAGCAATGCCTCCAGCGTGTCAAACCAGCCATACTTTGCCCGGAAAGCCGCCGCATCGGGCGCAAAGGCACCGCCCGCCACCCGTTTGCGCAAAGCGCCTGTCAACAGCAGCAGCAGAAAATCGCCAAGCATGCCACTGGTCAGCAGGACCAGCAGCGCGCCCAGCGCCAGACGGGCAAGCGTTTGTTCCGGACCAAAGTTGAACAGATCCGCCGAGGCGAAATGGGTCAGCGCCCCGTGCACCGGCAAGGCGATCAAGGCCGTCCACCAAATCATATTCGGATTCCTGAGGGTATCCTTGCGCAAGGCAAACCAGGCACCGTACAAAAAGACCGCGGACAGCAGCACCAATATCGCCAGCAGTATCCAGCCAAATCTGCCAGGTACCGTGTAGGCCGGAAACAGGATCCAGCTCATTCCCTGGAACAGGCAGAGCAACCCGAAACACCGGGTCTTCAGATGATCCCCCGCACTGCCCTGCCGCAGACGGACGGCAGGGGAAAGCGTTCCGGAACCCGTCTCCGGTTTTGCCGCAGATGCCTCTTTCCCTGCCATATTGTTCATCGCCGCGGCATTTTCTTCCGCCCTGCGGGCCTGGGCGCGATTTCTCTTTTCCCGGTTCTTGCTGATCTTCTTGACCATGATGTCCGTTCTTCTTTCATTCCAATTCGTTTTTGTTCAAAATTTCGTTCTTTAGGCAAGCGCCTTTCCCGACCCGGCAGCGCCCTACTCTTCCGAAATTTTCAATACGGCCAGGAAGGCTTCCTGCGGGATCTCCACCTTGCCGATCTGCTTCATGCGCTTCTTCCCTTCCTTCTGCTTCTCCAGCAGCTTGCGCTTACGGGAAATATCGCCGCCGTAACACTTGGCCGTCACATCCTTGCGCACCGCCTTGACGTTGACCCGCGCCACAATCTTGCCGCCGATCGCCGCCTGAATGGCCACCTCGTACTGCTGGCGGGGAATGAACTCCTTCATCTTGACGATCAGATCCCGGCCGCGCCGTTCCGCCGTATCGCGGTGCACCACCAGCGACAGCGCATCCACCGGATCGCCGTTGATGAGGATGTTGAGACGCACCAGACGTCCGGGACGGTACTCCAAAAACTCGTAGTCCAACGAGGCGTAGCCCCGCGAAATGGATTTCAGGCGATCGTAAAAGTCGAGCACGATTTCGTTCAGCGGCAACTCGTAAACGACGATCACCCGATCGGCGGTCAGATAGCGGATCTCACGCTGCACGCCGCGCTTTTCCTCGCACAGGGCCAGCACCGGGCCAACAAATTCGTGCGGCAGATGAATGGAAGCCAGAATGAAGGGCTCATCCACGCCCGTCAGCACCGACTCGTCGGGCATCTTGATGGCGCTGTCCACCCGCACGACCTTGCCGTCGGAGGTATGCGCGAAGTAGACGACGGTCGGCGCGGTGGTGATAAGGTTGACGTTGAACTCGCGCTCCAGCCGCTCCTGAATGATCTCCATGTGCAAGAGCCCCAGGAAACCGCAGCGGAAGCCAAAGCCCAGCGCCACCGAAGTCTCCGGTTCAAAGGAAAAGGAGGAATCGTTGAGCTGCAGCTTCTCCATGGCGTCGCGCAACGCATCGTAGCCAGCCGGATCGACCGGATAGAGCCCGGAGAAGACCATCGGCTTGACCTCCATGAAGCCCGGCAGGGGCTGGGCGGTCGGCCGGTGAACATGGGTGATGGTTTCCCCGACCCGGGCATCCTGCACCCCCTTGATACCGGAGATGAGAAAACCCACCTCGCCTGCCGACAGCGATTCGACTTCCACCGGATGCGGATCGAACACGCCGACCTTGAGCACTTCGCAGCTGCGGTTCCCGGACATGAGCAGGATCTTGTCGCCTCGCGCAAGCGTGCCGTCCATCACGCGGATCATCGTGATGACGCCCTGATAGGCATCGTACCAGGAATCAAAAATCAGCGCCTTGAGCGGCGCTTCCGGATCGCCGTGGGGCGGCGGAATGCGCTGCACCAGCGCTTCCAGAATATCACCGATGCCTATTCCCTCCTTGGCGCTGGCCTCAATGGCGTCCTGCGCGTCAATGCCGATAATCTCCTCTATCTCCTTGCGCACCAGTTCGGGATTGGCGCCCGGCAGATCGATCTTGTTCAGCACCGGAAAGATCTCCAGATTCTGATCGATGGCCAGGTAAACGTTGGCAAGCGTCTGCGCCTCCACGCCCTGGGAGGCATCCACCACCAGCAGCGCACCCTCGCAGGCGTACAGCGATCGGCTCACCTCATAGGAAAAATCGACATGGCCCGGTGTATCAATAAGATTCAACACGTACTGCTGGCCATCTTTCGCCTTGTAGGTAAGACGCACCGACTGCGCCTTGATGGTGATCCCCCGTTCACGCTCAAGCTCCATTTTATCCAGAAACTGGTCGGTGCGTTCGCGCTCTGTCAGGGCTCCTGTGGCTTCCATCAGGCGATCCGCCAGCGTTGATTTGCCGTGATCAATGTGGGCGATAATCGAAAAATTGCGGATAAAACGTTGATCCATGGAACTCCTTCACCGTTTTACTCATTTTGGGAATGTACAAGGGGAGAACGCCTGATTCGTCTTCCCCAAAAGGGAAAAACGGCACATGCCGTTTTCAAACAAATGTTCTTTATAACGTAAAGCCCGGTTTCATCCAACCCGAAAAGCGCGGCGAATTCTTTCGATCCTCCGGCGTTTCCAAAAGCCGTTTCCTCCGGCTTCCTTTTTGTAAAGATGTGCAAATCTTGATTACAGGACAGATGGGATCATATTAAAATTAAATTACTATGATCAGAAAGCGGATATCTTGTACAAAGAGCCCGTTCACCCTCATTTCAAAAGGAAAAAAACATGACGCGGACAAAAAAATACAAGTGCACGGCCGTTTTTTTGCTGGCGGCACTGCTGATCAGCTGCACGGCCTATCACAGCCGGGAGATTTCCTTCAAACATCCCTCGTACTATTCCAACATGCAAACTCTCGCCGGCGCGCATATCGCGGCCCAGGCCCACGACCGTGATGCCAAGGATCTGTTCGGCTTCGATATCCGCGGCGCGGGGCTGTTTCCGGTTCAGATAATCATCGACAACACCGGCGATCAACAGTTTGAAGTGGTGCCCTCGCAGACCTTCCTCATTGATGATCAGGGGAACATGTGGAACCTGCTGCGCAGTGAAACCGCCTACAATCGTCTGGAAAAAAGCGGTACCTTTGAAAAAATTGCCTCCGGCGGCGGCAAGGGCGCCATCCTGGGCGCGGCGGGCGGTGCGCTGGTGGGAGCCGCCATCGGCATTGTGTCCAGAACCAATGTTGCCGCTGCGGCAGGCCA
>JAILGY010000023.1:0-4489 GCA_024696325.1 bacterium
GATACATCTTTTGATGAATATCTGATTTCTGAAGCAAAAAAGGACGGAATTCTCATTTATGAACAGTAGAGATAAGAATATTGTGCTGAAAATTATCAAATATTGCAATGAAATCAAAAAAACACATGACTATTTTCAGGACAACAAGGATATTTTCTTAAATAAGCAGGAAGGTTTCGTCTATCGTAATTCCATTACAATGCCTATTCTTCAAATCGGCGAACTTGCAAAGCACTTATCTGATGATTTCCTGACGGAACATCCGGAAATCCAATGGAGGCAGATTAAGGGGATTCGGGATATCTTCGCGCATCATTACAGCTCTGTTGATTTCACGTTTGTGTGGCAGACCGCCCATGAGGACATTGATGTACTCATGAAAATATTGGAAAAGGTAGTAGCAGATAGCTGATGTTCCGGTAGCCTATGAAATTTAACAGGCACAGACAGTGTCTGTTAAATTCCTCCGGGCCTATGTGCTGATCGAGTTGAAAACAGCGAAACTGACGCCTGAAGCAGCCGGGCAGATCAACATGTATCTGAACTATTACGCCGCCGAGGTAAACGACGCGGACGACAACCCGTCCATCGGCATTATCCTTTGCACAGAGAAGGACAGTGTAGCCGCCGAATATGCATCGTACAGTTTTCCGGAATGACTTCCGCCGTTTGGGACATCCAGTCGATTTTGAAAACGGCGCGGGCGAACGTCGTCCGGCAGGTGAACAGCGAGCTGTTGGACGCCTACTGGAACATCGGCCGGATTATCATGGAATATAAGCAGACGCTTCCCGATCGCGCCGACGGGCAGAAAGCGGGACTTGCGGCGAAGGCGTAGGCTTATCCGTTGCATATGCAGCGGCGCAAGAGCCCTCCTGTCCGATGTGAACGGGGCGGCTTTGCTATATGCAAACAGTTTTTTCGACCGGTGCCGACACCCTTGCAACGCCGTACCGCATCAGGTAAAAAAGCCCTATGAATACCCACGACGCCGCATACAAAGACTTCTTCAAGCACAAGGAAATGGTGGAATCGTTACTCACGGGTTTCGTGCAGGAGGACTTTGTTTCGGAACTTGACTTTTCCACTCTGGAACAGTGCGCTGGCTCGTATATCACGGACGATCTGCGCGAGCGCATGGACGACTGCGTATGGAAGGTCAAATGGCGCGGCCGCACCAGCTATCTCTGCCTTATACTGGAGTTCCAGAGTACGCCGGATCCGTGGATGCCCGTAAGAATTCTGACCTATACGGGTCTGCTGTGGCAGGACCTGATCAAAACAGGGGAATTGCAGGCGGGGGAAAGCTTGCCGCCGGTGCTTCCCATAGTGATCTATAATGGTACGGGTGAATGGAAAGCTTCTCTGTCGGTGGAAGAGATGTGTGAGCCGGTACCGGCAAGCCTGGAGCCGTACCATTCGGGGCAAAAATATTTCCTGCTGGACGAAAAACACTGCGGGGAAGCCGCCGATAAGGGCAATCTGTTCTCGTTCATGGTGCGCTTTGAGAATGCGAAGACACCGGAAGAAATACAATCTGTACTGGGCTTGCTTCGGCAGCGGCTTTCGGAACCGCAGTACAAGGACTTGCGTCGGTTGTTCAGTGTGTGGGTTGGCCGGATCGTCTTGAGGAACATGGGCATAGAGAAAAGCATGCCGGAATTTCAGGATTTGCAGGAGGTGGAAAATATGCTCGCGGAAACAGTTGCTTCCTGGAAGGATACATGGATTGCGGAAGGCATGGAGACGGGGTTGTCCAAAGGGCGTATGGAAGGACGCATGGAAGGGCGCATGGAAGGCATGGAGACGGGCTTATCCAAAGGCCGTGCTGAAGGACGTTTGAACAACCTTGTGGAAAACATCCATGCTCTTATGGAAACGCTTGGCCTGCCAAAAGAAAAGGCCATGGACATGCTGAAAGTTTCCGAGGAAGACCGGGTGAAGCTTTCGTCTGTCTTATGATTCGGGAGCATTCCTACATTTCCGGCAGGATCCATAAAGTTTATACTGTTGAGGGCTGGAACGACGCCACGCACAGTATTGTGTATGCGGACACGTTGACGGAGTTCAACAAGTACCTGAAAGCAGCCTCGTCCGCCACGGCTCAGACCATGGCGCCCCGAACGGAAGTCAGGCAGAAGGCGGCCCTGACAGCCAGGGCATAAGGGGCAGAGACTGAGGCGTTTCCCTAAAATTGAAGGGGGACGATATCAATCTGATCTGAACAGCGACAATCGTCCGTTCCGTTACAAAAGGCTTTAGCCAGCCGTCAACAGTAAGGTTTCCGCAGCATGTCGACAGTTCGTATTCCAAAGGCATGGAGTCAGGAGGCGCACAAGCTCTTCCTCAATGGCAAAGTGCCGGAGGCTGCCAATCTGGCGTTGAAAGAGGCAAATTCCATTCCCCAGCGTCTCGTACAGGCGGCCTACTACTGTGGCAGTATGAATGACTACGGCCACGCGCTTATGCTCTTCAAGTCTTACCTGAAGCATGATCCCAAAGATATTGAGACCATAAAAAATATGGGGGTCTGCTACAGAAAGCTCAAACAATACCCCGAAGCTGTCCGCTGTTGTGAACAGGTCCTCGCCATCAATCCCGACAATGCGTTGGCCCTGGATGATATGGCCGATGTCCTTGGCAAACTCGGTGACATGGAGGGGGCGCGGAAGGCGGGGACAAAGGCGCTCCTCCTGAAGGACAGCGAAGCCATGCGCCACGCCCCGCATTCCACACTTCCAACCGGCGAAGACGGGCAAAAGCTTCTTCTCGCGGCAAATGCAAAGAAGAAGGTTTGCGCCTTTTCCCTTTTTGGAAGCAATTCCCGCTATCTCCGCGGAGCGCTCTACAATGTCATCGTCGGCAGGGAACTCTTCCCGGAGTGGACCATGCGCTTCTATGTAGATGGCACGGTTCCCCAAGAATTCAAAGATGCGCTTGGAAGCCTGGATGCCGAAGTCCTGGAGCAGAAGGACGGCCAGCCAAGAGACATGAAGCTCTGCTGGCGCTTTTTCGTTGCCTCGGACCCGGATGTTGGGCGCTTCCTTATCCGCGACTGCGACTCGGGCTTCAGTCTCAGGGAGGCCATCGTTGTCGACGAGTGGATGGAGAGCGGGAAGCTCTTCCACGTGATCCGTGACTGGCATACCCATACGGACCTCATACTGGCAGGCCTCTGGGGGGGCGTTGCGGGCATCCTTCCCGACATGCGGGGCATGCTCGACAACTTCTTTGCGGCAAACAAACTCATAACGCCCAATATCGATCAGCTCTTCCTTACCAGATGCGTCTGGCCTGTTATCAGAGAATCCTGCCTCATCCACGACCGTCTTTTTGACGCCTTTTCCCCAAGGAGGCCACCCATGCGGCACTTCCGGATCAGGAATGACCACATCGGCGCGGACCGCTACGTTCTTGATCAGGAATGGCAGGAGAAGTGTCTGGCGCCCTGGATCCGCGAGCTGCCGTGCCTTGCCGCGCAGATTGCGAAGAAGGAGTGAGTATAACTGAGGTGATCACATTTGTTAGGGAAACGCTGATTTAATCGCGATTTTTTTGGTAAAATGACCATATGAGTTCACAGACAATATCTCAATAGAGAATGGCCATAAACCAACAAAGTTGGAAAGAAAGGTGATTCAAAATGTCTGAAACTATAGACAGTTACATTCCTTCTATCGCCGGAGGCACTGTGTCTGAGGAAAAGGGGAAGGCGATTGAAATTATCATGAGGATCCCGGATGGGAGCATGGCCTATGTTATGGGAATTCTAAAGAATATAGAGGCATTGACCTCGGCGCCCGAGATGCAGACCGACATGAAAGGACTCTCCCACACAGCAGTGGATAACACGATAGATTCCCAGAGGCTTGCCGCGTTTCAAAGGCTTGAAGCGCTGATAAAACCAATCCAAGGATTGGATGAGAAAAAAGAGCTGGCCGAATGGAGGGAGGAAAAATTTGGTTATGCGGATCCTGATTGATACAAATGTGTTGATAGATTTTTTTGCGAAGCGGGAACCGTTCTTTAAAAATGCAAAAGAACTGGTTTATTCCTGTATGAAGCGGAATTTTGATGGTTATATTGCGGCTCATTCCATTTTAAATCTCTTTTATATTCTACGCCATGATTATACGGTGGCACAAAGACGTGCCATGCTGACTGATTTGTGTTCTCTGTTTCAAGTGGTTGGCGTTGATAAGAAAAAACTGTTGGCTGCGTTGACAGATGATTCTTTTCCTGATTTTGAAGATTGTGTCCAAGTACAGTGTGCGGTTTTCTGTGAAGCAGATTACATTATCACGCGTGATATTAAGGATTTTGCGCTCAGTTCAGTTCCATTTATGTCTCCAAATGATTTTTGTCAGCGCTTTTTGGATGGAAAATCCGAAAATGCCTGATATGAAATTTCGAAAATTCTGGAGTTCACATGAAAAGATGCTGGAAAAAGCTCTGTGCTGCCACGAAGATAACATCTGCCGCAGTATTC
>JAILGY010000080.1:0-17952 GCA_024696325.1 bacterium
GTTGGTCAGCAGCGCGCAGAACGCGGCGAGGCATCCATTCAGGAAAATGATGCTCACTTTGCCAGCGCTTCTTGCAGCGCAATGGCGAGCTGGGCGGGGCAGGAAGTGGTGCCGGCGCTGTCGCAGCGGACATCCTTGAGCAGTTCAATGACTTCTCCGGCATCGCGGCCCGCGACCAGTTTAGCTATGCCGCGCAGGTTGCCGCTGCATCCGCCGGTAAAATGCACATTATTGATGGTACGTCCGTCCAGCTCCACCTGGATCTTCTGCGAACAGGTTCCTGTGGTGTGATACTCATAAACTGCCATGATTTTTAAAACCTCCCAAGGTCTTTTCTTGACAATAAAGGCAAGCTCTTTATTTCCCGAACAACTCGGAATGTGAACCCAAACGATAGAGCATGAGAACAAGCACCTCATCCCGGATTTCATACACCAAAAGCCAGTCCGGTTCGATGTGGCATTCCCTTGTTCCCCTGTAATTCCCGGAAAGATCGTGGTCGCGATATTTTGCGTCCAATTTACCACCGTCAGCAAGAATGTTCACGACTTCAAACAGACTGTCCAGGTTCTTCTTCTGTTTTTTGGCCGATTTCAGATCCTTCTTGAACTGGGTGGTAAATTTTACCTCGTACTTCATGCTTCAAGAGCCGCTTTAAGGGCCTCCATGCTGGAATATCCTTTCACGCTGCTGTCGGAAGCAATACGCCGGCCTTCTTCAATGGCAGCTGCGGTTGTTTTATTGGGCACATCAAGCTTCAGATTGAAAGGAAGGCCATGCTCGCGAATGGTTGTTCTCAAGAAGATATTGATGGCTGTGGTCATATTGAGTCCCAGTTCGGAGAAAATCTGTTCCGCCTGATCCTTTATATCCTTGTCTGTTCTGATATTGAGATTCGTTGTAGCCATTGCATGCACCTCCTGTTTACTTCTCTTGTGTATGCAGAAATTCGTCTCTTGTCAACATATTGTCATTACTGGTTATGCTTAAGCCGAACAAAGAGTGTTCACTACCTCTCCGGCCAGTCTTGAACTGTGCGGTTTTACCGTCGTGCCGGCAGACGGCAAAAATGCAACGGGCGAAGGCGCTTGCCGCACCTTCGCCCGTGTGTGCCTGAAGAATCTTGAATATTTATTTCAGATTGTAGAATACCTTGCGTCCGTTGAAGACGGCGGTTTCGCCCAGCATGTCCTCGATGCGCAGCAGCTGGTTGTACTTGCAGATGCGGTCGGTCCGGCACAGCGAACCGGTCTTGATCTGGCCGGTATTGGCGGCCACCGCCAGGTCGGCGATGGTGGTGTCTTCGGTTTCGCCGCTGCGGTGGGAGATAACCGCGGTGTAGCCGGCACGCTTGGCCATTTCGATGGCGTTGAGCGTTTCGGTGAGGGTGCCGATCTGGTTGACCTTGATCAGGATGGAGTTGGCGATCCCCATTTCGATGCCTTTTTTCAACAGGCGGGTGTTGGTGACGAACAGGTCGTCGCCGACGAGCTGGGTGCGTTTGCCGATGGTGTCGGTGAGCAGTTTCCAGCCATCCCAGTCGTTTTCATCCATGCCATCCTCAATGGAGATGATGGGGTAGCGGTTGACCAGATCCTCGTAGTAGGCGACCATCTCTTCGGCGTTCTTTTCGGGTTTCGCCTCGGCGCTCAGGATGTACTTGCCATCCTTGTAGAATTCCGACGCGGCGGCGTCGATGCCCAGCAGAACATCTTTCCCCGGCTCGTAACCGGCGACGCCGATCGCCTCGACGATCACCTGCAGCGCCTCTTCGTTGGAGGCCAGGTTGGGAGCGAAACCACCCTCGTCACCGACCGAGGTGACATGGCCCTTCTTCTTGAGGACCTTCTTCAGCGTGTGGAAGACTTCCGCGCCCATGCGCAACGCTTCGGCGAAATCGGGCGCGCCTACCGGCAGGATCATGAACTCCTGAATGTCGACGTTGTTGTCGGCATGGGAACCGCCGTTCAGGATGTTCATCATGGGAACGGGCAGTTCGCGCGCGTTAACGCCGCCCAGGTACTGGAAGAGCGGCAGTTTGGCCTCTTCCGCGGCGGCCTTGGCGCAGGCCAGCGAGACACCGAGCAGGGCGTTGGCGCCCAGATTGGACTTGTCGTCCGTGCCGTCCAGCTCGATGAGCTTTTGATCAATGCCCGCCTGATCACTGACTTCCCAGTCGATCAGGTTTTCCGACAGCACGCTGTTGACGTTTTGCACGGCCTTGATGACGCCCTTGCCGAGATAGCGATCCGGATCGCCATCCCGCAGTTCCAGGGCTTCCCGCTCGCCGGTGGAGGCGCCGCTGGGTACGGCGGCCCGGCCGCTTATGCCGTTTTCCAGTGTAACTTCCACTTCGACCGTGGGATTGCCTCGGGAATCCAGAATCTCGCGGGCGTAAATGTCAACGATTTCGCTCATGGGGTTCTCCTTTCGGAAATGTAAAGTGAGTGGGGAAAAGAAGGAACAAAGGCTGCTCTCTTTTTTCTGCGGCCGTCAATATTCACCAGTTTTGGCCCAATGTAGCACAAACTCCGGCGCAAATCTTCCCAAACCGTGTAAAGCGCTTTGAGTCGTTGCCCGAGAAAGCATATAATGCCGCTTTCTTCGTAAAAGCAACCGTGTTGTTTTAAAACGGACGGCAAAAATATTTTTGAGGGAGCTGGAAAGGGGTCGGAAAAGCCGGTTGGCTTTTGAAAGAATATATGGAGACGGTCAAGGAACAGTTTACGGTGGAAAACGCCGATTTTGCCGGTTTGTTGTTTGGGCACCAGAACCGCAACCTGCATCTGGTGGAGCGGCTTTTGAACATGCGGATCAGTTGCCGTGGAACGACGCTCAGTTTTGAGGGCGCGCCACCGGCGGTTGCGCTGGCGCTTCGCCTGTTTTCCGAACTGGTGGAGCTGATGGCCTCCGGGCACCGTTTCCATCCGGTGGATGTGGACTATGCACTGCGGATTCTGCGGGCCGACGGGAAGGCTTCGCTGCGCGACATCTTTCTCGATCGCATTCTGGTGGCCAGCCGGGGGAAAACCGTTTCACCCAAGACCGTCGCCCAGAAGGCCTATGTTGATGCCATTCGCTGCCGCGACATTGTTTTCGGCATCGGGCCGGCCGGTACCGGCAAGACCTATCTGGCCATGGCCATGGCGGTTGCCTCGCTGATGAAGAAGGAAACCGGCCGCATCGTGCTGGTGCGCCCGGCGGTGGAGGCCGGAGAGAAGCTCGGATTTCTCCCCGGAGACATGACCGAGAAGGTCAACCCCTATCTGCGCCCGCTCTACGACGCTTTTTATGATATGCTGGATTTTCCCCGGGGACAGGAACTGATGGAAAAGGGGGTGGTGGAGGTGGCGCCGCTGGCCTTCATGCGGGGGCGCACGCTGAACGACTCCTTCATCATTCTGGACGAGGCGCAGAATACCACCCGCGAACAGATGATGATGTTTTTGACCCGTTTGGGTTTTGGCAGCCGCGCCGTGGTAACCGGCGATCCAACCCAGGTGGATCTCCCCGATCCGCGTTCTTCGGGGCTGGCTGAAGCGCGGGAGGCGCTGGCCGGTGTGGAAGGCATCGCCTTTGTCCAGTTCAGCGATCTGGATGTGGTGCGGCATCCCATCGTTCAGAGTGTGGTCCAGGCCTATGAACGCTGGCAGAAAAGAAAGGAATCCGATGGCAATACAGGAAAAGCGTAAGAGCTGGAAGCGGGCTTTTGCCGAGAAGTGGCTGAATCGGAAAAATCTTGAGCAGATGTGGAGCCGTTGCCGGCAAAAATGGGCCCGTCTGCAGGTTTTGATGGTGCGTCTGAACGACCGGCAGCGGGCTTTGTTGGGGATGGTGCTGCTTGCAACCTGGGTTGCGGCGCTGATTCTGTTTCGCTCTGCCGGAATTCCCAGTTACAAACCGGGAAATATAGCCACGCGGGATGTGAAGGCGCCGCGCAACCTGCTGGTGCCCGATCGGCATATGACCGAAAAGAAACGTCTGGAGGCGCAGCGGGAGGTGCTGCCTCTGTACGATTTTGATCCGAACACATCCCGGGCCGTTTTTCTGCGGGTGCGGGAGGCGTTGAAGTGGCTGCAGGGACCGGAAGGAAAAAACTCCTCCGCCGATGAGTCTGCTGCCCATCTGGGGAAGGTTTTGGGAACGAATGTGAGCGTGGAGGAGGTGGAACATCTGCGCGCCCAGTTGCCGGAGCAGTTTGACCCCGACTCTTTTCCGCCGGAGGCGGTGAGCCGTTTGCGTGCTCCGGTTGTCGGCAATCTGCAGCTGTTTCTTGCGGATGCGGATCAGGGTATTGTGGTGCGCGATCTGAACGCTCACACCGAAGCTCTCAAAACCGATTTCAAGGGCGTGATCGATCTCGACGCCTACAATCAGCGTTTTGTCCAAATCCTGCGCGGCGACCCAAAGATGCCCTCGGAACTGGTCGACGCGCTGCTGCCGGTTCTGCTGCGCATGACGATGCCCAACCTGACCTTCAACAAGAACGAGACGGAAGGCCGCAGAATGCAGGCGGCCGAAGCCGTGGGGACGGTACTCTACCGGGTAAAGAAGGGGGAGATGATCGTTCGCGAGGGCGATCGGGTCAGCGAGGAGCAGATCGAGAAGATTGAGGCCTACCGCGCCCGCAATCCCTACCGGCGCTGGACACGCGTCAGCGCCGGCATCTTTGTATGCGTGTTTCTCATGCTGTGGTGCATCCATCGTTTCGGGGAAGGCAATATTCGCAAGTACCTGTTTCGTGGACGCGATCTGCTGTTCATGGGAACCCTGCTGTTCTGCTTCCTGCCCTTTATCAAGCTGTTCATTTTCGTTTTCGGTGCGCTGGAGAACGCCTTTCCGTGGATCGATTCCTCGATCTATTACTATTTGCTGCCCTTCGCCTCTGCCACCATGCTGGTACGGATCGTCCTCAACGCGGAAACCGCCACGCTCTTTGCGATGGTTTCCACGTTTCTGTACGGTTCCATGTGCGGCGACAATCTGTCGATAATCTTCTACGCTGTAATCGGTAGTCTGGTGGGGGCCCACTATGTACGGCACTGCGAGCAACGTTCCTACATTTACCTGGCGGGCGTGCGGCTGATGCTGGTCAACAGCCTGCTTGCCGCGGGGATGTATCTGGGACGTGCGCCCTCGTTTGATATGGCCCAGCTGGTGTACCACGTGGTGTTTGCGTCAATTGGCGGTTTGCTGTGCGCGGTGGTGGTCATTGCCACCATTCCCCTGGCGGAATCCATTTTCGGCTATACCACGAACATCAAGCTGCTGGAGCTGGCCAATATGAACAATCCGCTGCTGCGGGAGCTGATGGTGCAGGCGCCAGGGACCTATCATCATTCGGTGATTGTGGGCAATCTGGCGGAAGCCGCAGCCGAGTCGATCCACGCCAATCCGCTTATCGCGCGGGTGGGTGCCTACTATCATGATATCGGCAAGATCAGGAAACCACTGTACTTTATCGAGAATTCCAGCATCCAGGAAAACCGCCATGACAAACTGGCGCCTTCCATGAGCGCGTTGATCCTCATGGCGCATGTGAAGGATGGCGTGGAAATGGCGAAGACGGCCAAACTGGGCGAACCGATTGAGGAGATTATCCGTCAGCATCACGGCACCAGCCTGATACGGTTTTTCTACGACAAGGCGAGGAAGAAGGAGGAAGAGGAAGGCGGCGATTATCAGGTGGACGAGAGGGAGTACCGCTATCCGGGACCGCGTCCGCAGTCGCGGGAGGCGGCGCTGATCATGCTGGCAGACTCGGTGGAAGCGGCCAGCCGTACCTTGGCCGATCCGACGCCGGCCCGCATCAATGGCATGGTACAGAAACTCATCAACAATATTTTCATTGATGGCCAGCTGGACAACTGCGAACTGACGCTGAAGGATCTGCACCATATCGCCCGAAGCTTCAATCTGATTCTTACGGGCATATTTCATCAGCGTATCGAGTATCCCGAACCGGTAGGGAAGGAACGGGAAAAGGAAAAGAACGGCGACAAGGAACGGGAAGGCAAGACACACAATGGCGACAATTCACATCGGGAACCGGCAAAAAAATCAAGAGATCGATCTGACGAAAACGGAGAGGATAGCCAGCAGGATCTTAGACGCCTTGGAATGCCCTGAGGCCGAGCTCTCCATAGTGGTGGTGGACGATGCCGGGATTCAGGAGCTGAACCGCGACTATCTGGGACGGGACAGGCCCACCAATGTGATCTCCTTTCCGATGCTTGAGGGGGAGGAGAGTGGCATTGTCCCCGGGTTGCTGGGGGATGTGGTGATCTCCGCCGATACCGCCGCACGAGATGCCGAAGAGGCGGGCAGCACCTTTGAACGGGAATTCTTCTTTCTGCTGATACATGGGATTCTGCATCTGGTCGGTTTCAACCATGAAGGCGTGGACGATGCGGAGATCGCACGAATGGAGGCGAAGGAAGACGAGCTTTTCGCGCTTGTCGTGGGAGAACTGTGAGCATTTTTTCATGCCGTTCGGCAGACTTTCACCGGCAATATTTCGAGGAGGATTTTTGGGATTTGAAAGAAGACGATATCGCGGAGGACGGTTCCAAAAGAATCGCCTCCTGGCTGGAAGGGCTGTTCAAACGCTGGCGTGGCGTTCGCTCCGAGCGGGAGCTGCAGGACATCATTGACGCATCGGAGGAGGATGGCGTGATCAACGAGGAAGAGGGAGATATGCTGCACTCCATCTTCGAGTTGAGCGAAACTATCGTCCGTGAAGCGATGACGCCCCGCACCGAGATGACCAGCTGTTCGCTGGATACGGAGTTTTCCGCGTTGCTGGAACTGGCGCAGACTTCCGGGCATTCGCGGATCCCGGTGTACAGCGGCACCATTGACGAGATTGTCGGTGTGGTTCATTCGCAGGATCTGCTTCGTTTTTGGGGGTGCGAACCCGAGGCGGGCTGGCTGCGGCAGATGCTGCGCAAGCCGCTGTTTGTGCCGGAAACCATGACGTTGGAACGTTTGTTGCGGGAGTTCCGCCGCAAACGGGCGCGGTTTGCGATCGTCGTGGACGAATACGGCGGAACTTCGGGGGTGATTACGTTTTCCGATCTGGCCGAGGAGATCGTCGGCGATGTGGCGGATGACGACGGAACGGAGGAATCCCCGATTGTGGAAGAGGAAGATGGCGCCGTGGTGGTGGACGGACGTCTCAATATTGATGAACTGGAAGAGTATTATGGGATGGAAATTCCCCGTGACAAGTTCGATACCGTTGCCGGCTGGCTGTTTTATCTGCTGGGGCATATTCCCGCGGCCGGCGAAGAAGTGGTTGCGGGACCTTTACATATGACAGTGGTGGCTTCCGATGCGCGGCGCGTGGGCAAGGTGCGCATCCGGATGGAATCGCCCGTTTCCGAAGAAGAGGCAACGTGAAATCCTGGTTGGTGCGGCATTGGGTAATATGGGTGGCCATGGCTTCGGGCGGCGCGCTGACGCTGGCCTTTCCGTCCTGCAATTGGTCCTGGATGGGCTGGTTTGCGCTGGCGCCGTTGTTTTTGGTGATGGAGGAGCGTCCTTTTGCCAGCGGGTATGCCGCGGGCCTTGCCTTCTTCGCCGGGAGCCTTTACTGGCTCAACATAGTGATGACCACCTATGGGGGGCTTCATCCGTTCTTTTCGATGGTGGCCTGGCTTATGCTGGCCGCCTATCTTGCCCTCTACTTCGGCATGGCGACTTTCCTCGCGTGCCGTTGGCGACGGACCCTGCATATTCCGTGGTGGCTCTCGTTGCCGGTATTGTGGATTGCCGGGGAGTATCTTCGCGCACACCTGCTGACAGGCTTTCCCTGGGTCAGTATCGGCTATTCGCAACAGAATTTTCTGACCATGATCCAGACGGCGGATCTCTTCGGGGTGTACGGGATAGGCTTTTTGCTGGTTTTTGTCAATGCGGCTCTGGCCTGGCTCCTGCACTCATTTCGCGAACGGCGGCGTTTCGCCTGCGGGCCGCTGGTGCTGGCCCTGCTGCTTATGATGTTGAATGCGGGCTACGGTTTTTTCCGTCTGCATCAGCCGCTTGACAAGCGTTCCCGGCAGCTGGATGTGGCGCTGGTGCAGGGGAATATGGATCAGGGCCTCAAATGGGATCCGGAATTCAAGGCGGAAACGATCACCCGCTACCGCAAACTTTCTCAAAAGGCCGCGGCCGCTGGCGCGGATCTCATTGTTTGGCCGGAAAGTGCCACTCCTTTTTATTTTGGGTCGCATGAGCCCTTGACGGGCGCGGTGCTGGATGTGCCGGTGCTCTGTGATCTGCCGCTGATATTCGGAGCTCCCTCCTACGAAGTTGGCGCTCACGATCGGGTACGCTATTTTAACAGCGTGTTTCTGGCCTCCTCCCAGGGAGAAATCCTGGGACGCAGCGACAAGATCCATCTGGTGCCCTTCGGCGAATACAATCCGCTCCTCTGGTTGCTGCCTTCGCTGGGAAAACTGGTACATGGCTTGGGAGACTTTTCCCCCGGCATCGCCAAACCGCTGCTTCTGGGGAAAACCCGCATCGGTACGCTGATCTGTTTTGAAGCGGTTTTTCCGGAGCTTGCGCGGCATTGGGTACGCAAAGAGGGCTGCGATCTGCTGGTCAATGTCACCAATGACGCCTGGTTTGGACGATCGGCGGCGCCGTTTCAGCATATCGCCATGACAACCTTTCGGGCGGTGGAGAACCGCGTTTGGATAGCGCGGGCCGCCAATACCGGGATTTCCGCGCTCATTGCGCCTTCGGGGCGGATAGACGCGGCCACTGGCCTGTTTGAGGAAACCATAGCCCAGGGGCAGGTGGGGCTGGGAGGAACACGCACTTTTTACAACCGCTGGGGAGATGTTGGACCGCAGTTGTGTGTGGCGGCAACTCTTTTGCTCGCGGGATTGGCCCTGCGGCGGAACCGTCGCCAGCGGACCGAACCTCTCAGATATCACAACAATCTTGGGCGGCGCTTTTAAGTAAAAAAAGGCGGCGGATGTTTTTCTCCGCCGCCTTTTTTTTACACGTGCGAAACTGTTTTTTTTCAGGCTTTCTTTTCCTTTTCCTCTTTTTCCTTCTGGCTCTGCTCGTAGGCTGCAATTTCGCGTTCCTTGCCCATTTCAATGGAAAATTCCTCGCCGAAACGCTCCTTGTGCTTCTGGCAGTAGATATTGATGAATTCCTGGTCGGAGACACCGCCGTAATCACAGATCAGCTCCGCCCTGAGTTCGTTGTCCATGTACCATTCGGCGCCTTCAAAGGCGACTTCGGTACCGTTGGGCATTTTGACTTTTTCCATGGTTTTCCCCCTTGTCGATGGATGTTTTTGTTGTTTACCGTGCGACTTTTGGGGCGTATGCCGCCCTCTGGAAGCTTTTTCCTTCTACGGATTGTCAGTGTGTGATAGTGCTCTTTGTGAATTATGCATACGGTCAAGTATGGTAATTGCCCGCCAAATGTCAACCCGTGGAAGGGAAAAACCGCATCCGGCGGGTGAAAAATGATTTTTTCCTGTTGTTTTGGTTCGTATCGCGTGTTACAAACAACCGCTTGTAGTTCACACGTTTTCCGAACTGGCTGGAGGGTGCTTTGCGGCATGGGGTCGTGGAGTTTCCGGCTGGAAATGACGAAAACGGAGGATGAATAACCAAAGGAGAAGAGAAAATGTCCCAGATTAGCATGAAACAGCTTCTTGAAGCCGGGGTGCATTTCGGGCACCAGACCAAACGCTGGAATCCGAAGATGAAACCCTACATTTTTGGCGCCCGGAGCGGCATCTACATCATTGATTTGCAAAAAACAGTGCGCTGCTTCAAGGATGCCTACGATTTTGTCTGCGAGACCGTGAAAAACGGCGAGAAAGTGTTGTTTGTCGGTACCAAGAAACAGGCGCAGGATGCCATTCAGGAAGAGGCCTTGCGGGTAGGGCAGTATTACGTCAACAATCGCTGGCTGGGTGGCATGCTCACCAACTTCAGCACCATCAAGAAAAGTATTGACCGCTTGCGCAGGATCGAGGCCATGGCAGAGGACGGCACTTATGGCAAACTGACCAAGAAGGAAGTCCTGCAGCTGGAAAAGGAAAAGGAAAAACTCGAGAAGAACCTGGGTGGCATTAAGGGCATGACCAAACTGCCGGGCGCCATCTTTGTTATCGACTGCAAGAAGGAAGCGATTTCCGTTAAAGAGGCGCGCAAGCTTGGTATCCCGGTCGTTGCGGTTGTTGATACCAACTGTGATCCCGACGATATCGATTATGTTATCCCCGGCAACGACGACGCCATTCGGGCGATTCGGCTGTTTACCGGCAAGATAGCGGATGCCTGCGCCGAAGGCGCCATTGCCCACGAGAGCGAAGTGCGTGGCGAACTGGAAGGCGCGGAGTCCGATGCGGTCGCTTCCGAACCCGAGGCGGCTTCTCCCGAAGCTGGAGAAAACAGCGAAGTTTGATGTTTTCAAGAGAGCGAAAAGAAAGCGGCTGAAGAAAAAGCCGCTTTTTTTGACAATGTGGAACAACAGTCAATCAAGAATGGAGGAAACTGTGGCTATCAATGCTTCTGATGTGGCGGCGCTGCGTGCCAAGACCGGTGCCGGAATGATGGATTGCAAAAAGGCTTTGACCGAAGCCAACGGGAATATGGATGAGGCGGTGGATATTCTGCGGAAGAAGGGGCTGTCTGCCGCGGCGAAAAAATCTGGCCGGGTGGCTGCTGAAGGTATCGTGCTGACTCGTGAAAAAGATGGCCGGACCGTTCTGTTGGAAGTCAACTCGGAAACCGATTTTGTTGCCAAGACCGACAATTTCCTCAATTTCTGCGAGGGTGTTGCGGCCGCAGCTCTGGCTGCCGCTCCCGCCGATCTGGAAGGTCTGAAGCAGGCTTCGTTCCCCGGTGGCAAGAGCGTTGCCGAAGAGACAACCAATGCCGTGGCAAAAATCGGTGAGAATATTCAGGTTCGCCGCTTTGCCCTGCTTGAAAACAAGGCCGGTTTCATCGCGTCGTACATTCATGGCGGCGGAAAGATCGGCGTCCTGCTTGATATCACCACCGGCGCGGCGGATAACGCCAAGGTTCAGGAACTGGGACATCAGATTGCCATGCATGTTGCGGCAGCCAATCCACAGTATTTGTGCCGGGAAGAAGTTCCTGAAGCCGTTATCGCCAAGGAAAAGGAAATCATGATGGAAAAGGCCAAAGCGAGCGGCAAGCCGGAAAATATTCTGGCCAAGATTGTCGATGGGCAGATTGGCAAGTTCTTTGGCGAAGTCTGCCTGGTAGAGCAGGCCTATGTCATCGATCCTGACAAAAAGGTGAAAGATGTAGTGGCCCAACTGGCCAAGGAGTTGGGGACGGAGATCAAGCTGAACCGTTTCCTGCGCTTCCAGCTGGGTGAAGGCATTGAGAAAAAGGCGGATGATTTTGCCAAGGAAGTTGCCGCAATGGCGAAGTAGGCAGCATCCTTTTTGAGCGTTCTTACCCCACAAACGGAGGATGTCATGGAGGAGAAAACCTGTTACCGGAGAGTCCTGCTCAAACTGAGTGGAGAGGCTTTGGCCGGAGATCAGGGGTATGGCATCGACCCGGCGGTTATCGACGCTTTGGCGGAGGAGATCAAGGAAGTTGTTGATCTCGGCGTGGAATTGGCCCTGGTGATTGGTGGCGGCAATATCTTTCGGGGTGTGGCCGCCGCTTCCCAGGGGATGGAACGTGCCAGTGCCGACTATATGGGGATGTTGGCCACGGTCATCAACAGCCTGGCCATGCAGGATGCTTTGGAAAAACGTGGAGTGTTGACGCGGGTCCAAACTTCTTTGGGAATGCAGGCTGTGGCCGAACCCTATATCCGCAGACGCGCCTTGCGTCATCTGGAAAAAAAACGGGTGGTCATTTTTGCGGCCGGAACCGGCAATCCCTATTTTTCCACGGATACGGCCGCCAGTTTACGCGCCATGGAGATTGGCGCGGACGTGCTTTTGAAGGCGACCCAGGTGGATGGCATCTACAGTGCCGACCCCAAGAAGGATAAAAATGCTGTCCGTTTTTCCCACATGACCTATAAGGACATGTTGGGGCGCGGTCTTCGGGTAATGGATACCACCGCCATTTCCCTGTGTATGGACCATGGCCTGCCGATTATCGTTTTTGATTTGCACCAACGTGGCAATATCAAGAGAGTGATTTGCGGCGAGGGAATTGGCACCATCGTCAAAGGAGAGGAGTAAACATGGAGAAGGTAAAACAGAAGTTTGTGGCGGGAATGGAAAAGACGGTGGAGGCTCTGAAGAAGGATTTTGGCCGGGTTCGTACTGGTCGCGCTTCCGCGTCGCTTCTGGAGAATATCATGGTGGACTATTACGGGACGCCGACACCCATCAATCAGGTGGGCACACTGGCGGTTCCGGAACCGCGGATGATCACCATTCAGCCTTGGGAAAAGAAGATCATCGGAGAAATCGAAAAGGCGATTTTGAAATCGGATTTGGGCCTCAATCCGGATTCCGACGGCCAGATTATCCGTGTTGTCATTCCGCCGCTGACCGAGGAACGGCGCCGTGAAATGACGAAAATGACAAAAAAGATGGGGGAAGAGTCGAAGGTTGCCTTGCGCAATTTACGGCGTGACGCCAACGAGAAGTTGAAAAAAATGGAAAAGGACAAGGAACTGACCAAGGATGATCTGAAACGCGGCGAGAAAGAGATTCAGGATTTGACGGATTCCTATGTCAAGAAGATTGACGAAATCGTTGCGGCCAAAGACAAGGAAATCATGGAAATTTGATTTCTCTTGGCAAATTGTGAAAAGAGAAAAAGACCTTCTCCCCGGTCGGGAGAAGGTCTTTTTCTTTGGTGGAAGGGAGTTTCAAAACGAAAAGGAACCTTGAGAAAATCTCAAGGCTCCCTTCCTTTCCTGAATTGATTTTTGCGATTTCTTCCTTACCAGATCTTGTAGGGGAGATATTTGCCGGTCATGATGACCCGTACGCGATCGCCTTTGGGGTTCTCAACCCGGTCAACTTCCATGTCGAAATCAATGGCGCTCATGATGCCATCACCAAATTTCTCATGGATAACGGCTTTCAGCGGATAGCCGTAGACTTGCATAATTTCATACAGGCGGTAGATAAGAGGATCGGTCGGAACAACCGGACCAAGACCTTTATTCGGGAAGTCGACCATGAAATCTTCCGCCTCTTTGTCGAGCCCCAAAGCGGCGCAGAGTTTCTTGGCTTCTTCACGGGTGGCCTGGGCCTGACCATAAATAAGGGCGGAGGTCCAGATTTCGCTTTTGCCGACCAGTTTGGCCAGATCGATGAATGTCAACCCCTTGGCTTCTTTGGCAGCGATGATTTTTTTCGTGATGCAGGAAATCTCCATTATTAATCCTCCTCTGAAAGATATAGTGATGAAACTCCCTTCTCTGTTTCCAAGTTAGTCTGTTAAACAAACAAAGTCAATTGCAATTTCCCCGAACCATTTTCCGGCCTTGACAAAGAGAATATCCGGTTTCGATTGCGGGAAAGGTCTGACAAGAAAACATTTGGCAAATGGCTGCTCCGACATTAGAATTTAAAGGTAATTATGTTTTTGAAAGGGGACACGTAATGCCGGAGATTTGCCAGATTGATGAGCTTCTCAAATCCCTGCATGTCTCTCCCCATGAAATGGGAAAACAAAATTTATAACAGAACAGGAATATGACGATGCGCGATATTATTCTTGGCAACGGTTCCTATCTTTCTCCGTCATACACGCCGGATTGGCTGTCCAGGCTTTTCCCTACGCCGATGTTTCATTTCCGGGAAATTCAAGTGGTGGTGCGTGCCGGGAAACAGGCGAAAATGGGGGAATATGGCTATCGGGAATGGGCTCAGAGCAGTGACGATATTGTGACCGCTTTGGAATCGGTGGGAATACGGCTGAATATTGCCGGCCTGGATCGGGTGGCCGCAGTGGAAGGCCCCTGTGTCGTTGTCGCCAATCACATGAGCGCGTTGGAAACATTTGTCATCCCGTCTTTGCTGCTTCCGACCAAGAAGCATACCTTTGTCATCAAGGAGTCGTTGCTCAACTATCCGATTTTCAAATACGTCATGCGCAGCCGTGATCCAATTGCCGTCAGCCGGAAAAATCCACGCGAGGATTTCAAGACGGTTATGGAGGAAGGGAAAAAGCGTTTGGAGCAGGGCATTTCCATTGTGATTTTTCCGCAGACAACACGCACTGCGGTTTTCAATCCGGAGCATTTCAACAGCATGGGGGTGAAGCTGGCCCGGCACGCGGGTGTTCCGGTGATTCCTCTGGCGCTGAAAACCGATGCCTGGGGAAACGGTCCAGGTTTTTTGAAAGATTTCGGGCGCATCCGTCCGCAAAGGCAAGTTTTCCTGGAATTTGGTGATCCGTTGAAAATTACCGGTAACGGTCAAAAGGAAAATGACGCTGTCATTTGTTTTATCCAGGACAAGTTGACCGAATGGGAAAAGGCGGAATCTTGATGATCCTTTTGAGGGGCAATATCATTTAGAAAAAAGGATGTTTTTTATGCAAATTATTGATTCTGAAAAAAATGGGATAACAATTTTGAATGTTTCGGGAAGAATGGATGCCACAAACGTCAATGAATTTGATACGGCATGTCATGCCAAACTCGAGAATGACGTTTCCCGAATGGTTATCGATTTAAAGGATCTGGAATATATCAGCTCTGCCGGTTTGCGCGGTATCCTGAGCCTGGAAAAGTCCGTTCGTGCGGGCAAAAAGAAAATCGCGTATTGCGCCATGCAGCCCATGGTCGCGGATGTGTTTAAAATTTCGGGCTTTAACTCGATTCTGGCGATTTATTCTTCCCTTGATGAAGCATTGGCGGCCTTAAGCTGACAAGGAGTTCCCATGAAAAGACTGAAAATGCCGGCCCAAACGGAACAGTTGCAGATAGTCAACGCTTTTATTGAAAGCAATGTTTCCAGCGCATTGGTGCCGACAATGGAACTGGTCGCGGAAGAACTGCTCGTCAATGTTTTCAATTACGCCTATCCTTCGGATAAGGAGGGCGAAGCCGAGGTTGGCATTTGGGAAGTGGATTTTGATGGTCAACGTTTTTTCTGCTTTCGGGTCAAAGATTGGGGAACACCATTCAATCCTTTTCGGGAAGCCCCGGTCCCCGATATTATGATGAGCGTGGAGGAACGTCCCATCGGTGGTTTGGGCATTCATCTGGTGCGCTCCATGGTGGCGCACTACTGTTACAGCCATGTTGATGGAGCCAACATTGTTGACCTCTACTTTTCCTTCCCGGAAAAAAAAGAATCTCGGTAGTTACATCGCGACATTTGTATTTCTCGGGCTCTTGTACGGCGTTTCACCGTTTTGGTATGTGGAGGGCATTTTTGCTGCGGAAGGTTGGGCTGAGCCCATTCAAACAGAAATCATAACCGGGGAGCGTTCGCCCTGCCGGATGCAGCCGGTTTCTCCGTCCCGCAGGCAGTTTTCCCCGCCGGAAAAACAGTTTGATCGCCTGATTGAACAGATGGATGTATACGCGCTTTCGCCTCATGCGCTGTATCTGGCCTTGCCGCGTATGGTGCCGGTTCAGCTGGTGCAGCAACAAAAAAGGACTGGAAAACCGCTGTTTGCTCCGGCTGCGCTGAGGGATATTATTCACCGGGCGGCGGTAGCGCACAATCTGGACGAAGCCCTGATTGCCGCAGTCATCCAGGTGGAATCCAATTTCGATCCGACAGCTCTTTCCGCCAAGGGCGCCCGCGGCCTGATGCAGCTTATGCCGGCCACATGGAATATGTTGGGCGTGCGTGATCCGTATGATCCGGAAGCCAATATTTTGGCGGGATGCGCCTACTTGCGCCAGCAACTCAACCGTTTTGCGACACTGGAACTGGCACTGGCGGCCTACAACGCCGGACCGGGGAATGTGCTGCATTACGGCGGGGTACCGCCTTTTGCCGAAACGCGCCATTTTGTGACACGGATACTGGAGCGTTACCAGAAAGCCCATTCACCGTGAGGAAAGAAGGGATTTTAAAAGAAAATAAAGAACGGCAGAAGCGCCTTGCTACGCTTTCTGCCGTTCCATTCCTTTTTTAACGGGAGTTCTTGAAACGGTGCGTTTATCGCCCGAATTCCCAGCTCAGGTTGTCAATGGCGTCAATCACCATACCGGTACCGTTGGCAATCATCAGGATATCCTCGGCCACCCGCACGAAGCTGTGATCGGATGGAGCCGGTCCCAGTTCCTGCACAACGGCTGGCGGCACTTCGTAGACAACAACGTCGGCTGGCAGTGGGCGTCCGATTGCCCATCTTCTTGGTCCGGGGGCGACGCATCTGTATCCGTCACGGAAAAGTCCCGGAGGACAGTGCCGTCCGCCGTCATAGAAGTCCCGCGCGTAGTAGTCGTGAATGGCGTTTCGCCTGGCATGGTGAAAATGGGGATGCCCATGGGGACCAGGACCTCTCCGGTAGCCGGGAGGAGGACCGGGACGGTGATGCGGGCCGGGACGGTGATGCGGGCCGGGACCTTTCCGATAACCGGGAGGAGGACCTGGACGATGAGGTGAATTGTGGCCTCCCCGGTAGCTGGGTGCAGGACCGGGACGGTGATGCGGGCCGGAACCTTCCCGATAGCCGGGGGCTGGACCGGGGCGGTGTGAAGCGGGAGCGCCCCCATAAGCGGAAGGCGGTCCGCCCGGACCCGGGCCCGGAGGCGCGGCCCAAAGCGGCGCCGCTATCAGCAGCATGGACATCCAGAGAAGCACTTTTTTCATGATCTCTTTCCTTTCAATAGGAGAATGCTTACCCCTTGGGAATTTGTTGGCGGGCTGTGCATCTGTTCCTTCTTTTGGTTAGCGACGGTATGACTCTCTGTTAGTAGCGGTATGGCCCTCTGTGGTAGTGGATCGGTCCGTGGCGGTGGTGCGGCCCTCTGTGGTAGTAGGACGGCCCGGGACGGTGATGTGGCCCTCTGTGGTAGTGGGACGGCCCGGGACGATGATGCGGCCCTCTGTGGTAGTGGGACGGCCCGGGACGGTGATGTGCCCCTCTGTAGTGGGGAGACGGTCCGGGACGGTGGTATGCCCCTCTGTAAGCGGGTGACGTTCTGTGGTGATAATGCGAGCCGGAAGCTCTGTAACCCGGAGGCGCAGCCCAAAGCGGCGCCGCCATGAGCAGGATGGCCATCAAGAGAAGCGCTTTTTTCATGATTTTTTCCTTTCTGTCAGGGGTTTGTTTCCGCGTGATCGGTATCACCCTTCAAGATGCATTCCGGTCGGTGTCAGCGCCCGAATTCCCAGTCCAGATTATCGATGGCATCCACAACCATGCCGGTTCCGGTAGCTATCAGGAGGATATCCTGAGCGACCCGCACAAACTTGTGGTTGGCCGGAGGCGGTCCCAGCTGCCGTGCCACCGCCGGCGGCAACTCGTAATAGATGACCTTGCGCGGCAGGGGTTTTCCCACTGTCCATTGGCGTGAAGCCGTGGAGACACAGCGATTGCCCCGGTTTTGAAGACCTGGCGGACAGCGGTGTTTCCGCTGGAAGTCGTTGGCATAGTAGGTATGAATGATGGTGCTGTCATTCTTGAGAAAATGCAGGCCGCGCTCCTTGGGTTTGCGTGATGTCGAAGCATTTTTTGAGGGGGCGGCGCGCGGCGCTTTCTGCCGCTGATGCACCGCCGGGGAACGCCGGGAAGGCCCGTCGTTGCGCGGGGCGCGTGGGGCGGCCGCAGCGGTTTCCGTTATGCCCCAGATCATCAGCAACACAAGCATCCATTTTGTTTTCATATTTTCCATCTCCTCGTGTTGGTTGTGCCCGTTTGTTGCGGCTTGGCGGTTTGTTCAGCACTTTTGTTTTCGATATGCATAATAAACGAAAATCGGCAAATGCTTTGTCAAAAACTGTAAGGATTGATGAAAAAATGCCGGTTTTGAGGAGGAAAATTAAAATTGTCC
>JAILGY010000095.1:0-12851 GCA_024696325.1 bacterium
CGGAGATTTGAACCGCTTTTCAAAGCCTGCCGCACCATTTCGGGCGTGCCTTCCTTGCACAGATCGATAAAATCCTCATCGGAAAGCTTCTCGTCCCGCAGCAGGGGAACACAGGCGGAGGCGTCCACATCCTTTTCGGGATGCTGGGCATGCCAGAGGGCATCATGGCCTTTCCCGTCCGTGATGTTTCTGTTTGCTCCCGCAAACAGCAGGGATTTGACCACGTCCTTTTTGCCGTACTGCGCCGCGTGCATCAGCGCGGTCATGCCGCTCTTGTCCCGGGCGTTCAGTTCCGCACCGGCTTTCAGCAGCATCCGGGCCGTTTCGGCATCTCCCGCCGACATCAGCGCCGTACCTCCGCCGTCAATCCCAATATTGACATTGGCACCCGCCGCCAGCAGTGCCCGCACCGCCTCCGAATGGCCGCGTACCGCCGCATGCCACAGCGCCGTCCAGCCATAGTTGTTCTGGGCGTTGACGTTCGCGCCTGCGGCCAGAAGCGCCGGAACCGCGTCAGGATGGTGCTCCGCCGCTATCATCAGCGCCGTTGTCGATTCGTCTTCAAGCATGGCTTTTGCATCCGCACCAGCATCCAGCAAAATTTTGACCACTTCGGGATTGTCGTTCCCCAAGACCGCCCTCAAGAGCGCCGTCCAGCCCCGGCCGGTTTTGCGGTTTACATCGGCGCCCGCCTCCAGCAGCGCCCCGACCACTTCGGGATCCCCGTTTTCATCGGCCGCAAGCATCAGCGCCGTCCAGCCGCTTTCACTTTCGGCGTTGGGATTCGCGCCGTTTTTAAGGGCCTGTCGTACTGCCTCGGTCGTTCCATTCTTGCACAGGTTGGCAAACTCGTTGTCTGCCTGCGCGGCCAGCGCCTCGGGCGAATCCTCCCTGCACAGCGCGTTGGCGGCCCGCTGGGCGGGGCTGCCGCACTGCTCCAGCAACTGGACAGTGGCAACGGAATCTTTTTGGGAAACCCGCATGAGGGGGTTGGGATTGCGGCTATGCCACAGTGCATTGTGGCCGTTTTTGTCCTGAATTTGCGCATTGGCGCCCGCGGCCAGCAGGACTCGCACCGCGTCGCTCTTGCCGGTCCGTGCCGCGATGATCAGCGCCGTTTCACCCTCACCGCCCTGGATATTTGCGTCCGCGCCCGCGGAGAGCAGCAGTTTGATTCGCTTTGCGGCCTCGCTGGCCCGCGCCGCAACCATCAGTGCCGTCCAGCCCTTTTCCCAGTTGCCGGTTTTCTGGGCGTTCAGATCGGGCTTTCCCTCCAGCAGCGCCCGGATCTTTTCAGCATTGTCGCCATCGCCGAATAGGGCCGCGTCCATCAGCGCCGTTTCGCCGTTATCATTTTTGGCGTTGATGTCGGCTCCAGCTTCCAGCAGCGCATTGATCACCTCCGGATCCTTGTTGTTGTTCACCGCGTACATCAGCGCCGTGTTGCCGTACTGATTGTGGGCGTTCGGGTTCGCGCCATCCCTGATGGCCTGCCGTACCGCCCCGATTTCGCCCAGTGCGCACAGATCAATAAAGTTTGCATCCGGCATGGCGGCGAAGGCAGGCGCAGAGCAAAAGGCTGCCGGAGTCAGACAGAACGCCGCGAGCAGGGCCGCGCGGAGAAGGACGGATGCCCGGATAACATGTTGCTTTTGTGAATTTTTCACAGTGTTTTCTCCTTTTCTCTTTTGTCGGAAAAGTTTGTTTCAGCCTTTACGAAGTATTTTATATGCCCCTTGATGTCTGTTTTCAGGGCCGTTTTCCGCTGCAACGTTCACGCCGCACGTCGTTTTTGTGGACATAGCCTTTTTCGCCCGCAAAGATCCGGTACACATAGGCCAGCCCGTCGCCGCGCGTGTCGATTTCCCCGGCGTCTATCCATTCGCCCTTACCAGTTGCCCCACCTTGGTAGAGCACGCTTCCTTTGGGCAGAAGAGCCCATACCGAGGCGTCGGCCCTGGGCTCGGCCCGGAATGCCGCAACCCGGGGAATGACCCGGTAGCAGTCGCCTGCGGCGGAGAGGTCATCGGGGTAGCCATCGTAAGGAGGAACGGCGACTTTCGCTCCACTTGCCTTGTCCGGCTGGATGCTGCCTATCATGGCCGCAAAGCTCATGCCTTTGTCGGAGCTCTTCGGATCTTCCTGGTATTCCATCCAGAGCGCAGGCAGATCTTCGCCGAAGCCGTCGATGAGCGCTCTTGAACCGGTTTTGGTAATGAATTCGACGGTGCCCTCGATAGAACGGATGTTTTTGGCTCCCAGGTTTTTGACCCAGTCCAGCACCAGACGGCGCTCTTTCTCGTCCACAAGGGCGAAGTCCAGTGTGCGTGCCACAATGTAGGCCCTGCCGTTTGGAGAGGTGAAACGCAGCCGGGCATAGTCGCCGTCCTGTTCTCCTTTCCAGCCGAGTGGGCAGAGTCCCTGGATGCCAAAGCCGCGCACCAGGGTTTTGCCATTTTCGGCGCGGGTGCTTGTTACCGCCGCAGTTTCCTGCGCCTGCGCGGAAAAGCTTCCAGAGACAAGGGCTATAAGCAGGAATGCATAAAAGCTGAAAAATCTTTGAAATATTTGGATTTTATGTTGTGTACCCATAAGATTTTCTCCTTTGGCGAAAAGCGTTCATACGATGTACCCGACGACTATTTCTGCCGCTGCAGGTCTTCGAGTCCTTTCTCGTTCGCGGGAACCCAGTCCACTCTGACCGGGACTGCGCCGTCGAGGAAACTGCCGATCCAGGCCTTGTAAACGGGGGTGTCCACGGGTTTCACATCCCAAAAGTCGGCATCGGGATCGGTATGGAGAAAATACACATAGCCGTCGCCCACGGCGTCGATCTGCTTCGGAAAGGGCTTGTCCTCTCTGTCTGTGGGATACTCCTTTTCACTCCAGGCGTCCACGAAGCCCATTGACTCGTATGTACCGGTCTTCACGTTCAATCTGTGCAGGGTGAAGGGCCAAAAATGATCGCCGGCCAGTCCCTGGTTATGCGAGGCACCCTCCTTGGCACAGCCGTTGTTGAAATACTCGATACCCGGAAAACCCGAGAGCTTCTCGACGATCCGGCCCGTGCTTTCATCAAAGCCGAAGACGGACTCCCTCATCCCGGCCATTGGCGCGGTCTCCAATTTGACAAGCAGCTCTGGCCGCCCATCGCCGTCCACGTCACGGATCGCCAGTGAATTTCCGGCAAAGTCCGCATCGGCGAACAGATACTCGCTGATATCGCTGCCGTCCGGCATCCTGTGCTTTTCCACAAAGGTCCGTGCCGCCTCCAGATAGGCCGCATGCCGCGTCCCGGCCGGGGAATCCGGAGCGCGGTTCGCTGCCGCCCCGGTCGAGGCGATCAGTGTTTCCGCCTGTTTGCGCAGGGAGGCGGCCCGTCTGCGCGTGGCTTCGGCATAGCCGTCAGCTTCGGAACTTCCACCGCGCAGCGTCTTCGCCTCCCGATCCCGCCCGGAGCGAAGCCATTCCCGTTGTTCGGCCAGAACGCTGCCCCGGGCGGGCGGGTTCGTGCCGCCGTCGAAGCGGTCCTTCATCCCTGCCCGCGCAAGCGCCTCGCGCAGGGCCTTCCATGCCTGTCTCAGTTCGGCATCGGCCTGGGCGTAGGCGGGAGAAGTTTTCAGCATCTGCCGGTATTGGGCGTCGGAAAGGGCATATGCGGATGGGACGGACAGGCCCAGTACCGCCCCCAAAGCCAGACAGTGGCAGAACAGAACCCGGACATTGTTGTATTGCTTCATAGTCATTTCCTTCCTTTCCGTTTCAACGTTTTGCTGCGGCTTCTTCCAGCAGGCGGGCACAGGCGGCGGCTCCCTCCCGGTTGTCGCCTTCACTGGGGTGACGGGCGTACCACAGCGCATCGCCGTTCGCATCCCGGAGCGCCGGATCCGCGCCTGCGGCCAACAGAGCCCGCACTGCCTCCGCCTGGCCTTCACACGCGGCCTCCATCAGCGCCGTCGAGCCGTTTTTGGAACGTGCGTCCACTTTCGCGCCCGCTTTCAGGAGCATTTTGATCATCTCCACATGTCCTCCGCCCGCGGCCCAGAACAACGCGGTCTGACCGAAGGAGGCGTCACGGGCATCCACGTCCGCTCCTGCCGAGAGGAGCAGCGCCGTAACTTCAAGACGGTTGCCGCTTGCCGCGTCCATCAGCGCGGTCATGCCGTAGCGTTCTTCCCTGGCATTTACATCCGCGCCCGCGGCCAGAAGAGCATGAACCTTGTCCGCGCCGCCTTTGAAGCTGCGCGCCGCGAGGCTCAATGCCGGCGTGCTGTCATGTGCTGCATCGTGCTTCGAATAGGCGTTGGCGTTTGCCCCGTCTTTCAGTGCCTGCCGGACCTGCTCCGCCGTACCGGAGAAGCACAGCGCGGCGAACTCCTCATCCGGCATTGCCGCACAGACGGGAGTGGCCGAAAGGCAAAGAATCGCAAAGCAAAAAGCTGCGCACCATACCGCGCACAGCCGGTCAGGGCACCGGATTTTGTGGAAGTAAACCATGTCCTCTCCTTTTTTCTTTGGTATGTGCAGCTATTTTCCCCCATGATTTTAATTTACCGGGAACTTGCCTTTTGGACCATACTCTTTTGGACAGATGAAAGGTCGCTTTTCTTCGAAACAGGAAAAGGAGGAAAAAAGATGAAAAGGATCATAGGCAGAATGTTCCTTATGGGGCTGGCGGCACTTGCAGGTATAGCGGTGCAGGACTGCTGGACGGAAGCCGCGCATGCCGCACTGGCAGTGAATGACTCGGTTCTGGTCAAGCTGCCGGCGCCGGATACGATGGGCGGTAAAACTCTGCGGGAGTGCCTGGACTTGCGCCGCGCCAACCGCAACTTCAACCGCAGCGAGCTGGACATGCAGACCATGGCCAATCTTTTCTGGGCGGCCTGGGGAATCAACCGTGAGGATGGGCGGCGGGTGGTGCCCACCGGCCGCAACCGGCAGTTGCACACGGTGTATGCGGTACGCGGCGACGGCGTCTGGGAATATCTGCCGAAGGAACATGCCATGCGGCGGGTGCTGGAAGGCGACCGGCGCGATCGTTTTGACGGTTCTGCCTGCATTCTGCTCTATGCCGGAGACGCCAGGGACCCCTATGTACCAATGTCCGCCGGAGCGATGTTTCAGGATGTGGGGCTTTACAGCGCGGCGGCGGGACTGCATGACTGTGTGAAGGCCACGCATCGCGACGCTCTGGATGCCGAGCTGAATTTGCCCGAGGGCTGGATGACGCTGGTGACGCATTCCATCAGCAAACCGTAAAGAAAAAAGGAAAAGCGCGGTAAAAGGGAAAGGCGGTTTCCGAAAAGGGCGCCGTCTTTCCTTGTCAGCGATTTTCCTCAACAGTCTTTCTTGACACGGAGTTTTTTTTGGCGGTTTAAATAGTATACTGGCATGATAGCGGAAAATTTTTAACGTTTTCAGGGAGACTTTGTATGGGAATGATCTGTTTTCTTGCAGCTGCCTTGATGCTGGTTCTGGGCTATGCGGTCTACGGCCTGTTTGTGGAGAAGGTTTTCGGCATAGATCGCAACCGTCCCACACCGGCGCAGCTGAAGGCCGACGGCGTGGACTATGTGCCGCTGCCGTCCTACAAGATCTTTTTTATCCAGCTTCTCAACATCGCCGGACTGGGGCCTGTCTTCGGACCGATTCTGGGAGCGCTTTACGGCCCGGCGGCGCTGCTGTGGGTGGTGTTCGGCTGCATCTTCGCCGGCGCGACGCATGATTTTGTCAGCGGCGCGATGAGCCTGCGCTACCGCGGCGCCTCCTATCCGGAGGTGATAGGCCGCAATCTGGGACCCTATGTACGCTGGTTCATGCTGATCTTTACCATCTGGTTCATGATTCTGGTCGGGGCGGTTTTCGTCAACGGCCCGGCGGGACTTTTGTCGTTTGAAACCCAGAATCTGCTTGGCCGTGTCAGCTGGGGCGGCGATCTGCTGCAGTGGCTGGGCAACGGCCCGCTGTCCGGACTGTTCAGCGTGCCGGCCGGCGTTACCGATCCCGCGGCGGTCTCGAAAATCCTTGCGGGCAAGACCCTGGCGCTCTGTTTTTCGGTCCTCATTTTTCTCTACTACTTTTTGGCCACGATTCTTCCGGTTGACCGAATCATCGGCCGCATCTATCCGTTTTTCGCGATTTTGCTGCTCTTCATGACCTTTGGACTCTTTATCGCCCTGCTGATCAATCCGAATTATCAGGTGTTGCCCAACCTGCATTTCGGTGATTTCTTCCACAATCTGCATCCCAAAGGAGCGCCGCTTTGGCCGCTGATGTTCGTTACCATCGCCTGCGGCGCCATTTCCGGTTTTCATGCTACCCAGTCGCCGATGATGGCGCGCTGCATGAAATCGGAAGGGCAGGCGCGCCGCATCTTTTATGGCAGCATGATCGCCGAAGGCCTGATCGCGCTGGTCTGGGTCACCATCGGACTTTCGTTTTACGGGGGAGATCCGCAGACGTTGATGCAGGCCGGACCACCCGCCGTGGTGGTGGCCAAAACTTCGGAGGCCCTGCTGGGCGGCGTGGTTGGTGGTGTCCTGGTCTTTTTGGGGGTGGTTGTTCTGCCGATTTCCACGGGTGATACCGCCTTCCGCATGGGCCGGCTCATTCTGGCGGATGTGCTGCATGTGCAGCAGAGCAACATACAGAAACGGATCCTGCTGGCCATACCGCTTTTCATCTGCGGCATCTTCTTTACGGTCAACGATTTTTCCGCCATCTGGATGGCCTTCGGATGGGCTAACCAGACCTTTTCCTGCCTGACGCTGTGGGCCTGCGCGGTGTGGCTGAAGCGGCGGAACAAACTGCACTGGATCGTCAGTTTGCCGGCTTTTTTCATGACCACAGTCTGCGCTTCCTATCTGTTCTGTTACGAAAAGTTTCCTTTCGGATGGCCGCAGTGGATTTCCCTGCTTCTGGGCCTTGCTGTGGCGGGCCTGTGCGCCGGGATTTTCTGGAAGCGCGGCGGCATCATGCCCGAAGGCGACGAACAGGAGTTTTGACGGAAGTGCAATAGAAAATTAAAATTGTTTGCTGAAGGGATTTTTATTTTTACGGAAAAAGGAGAACAAACATGACGGAACGTGAAGAACTGATGGCGATAGTTCGCGAACTTTCCTACGAGGAACGGGAAGTGACCCTGACTTCGGGACGCAAGAGCAATTTCTACTTTGACGGCAAACAGACCACGCTGCATGGACGCGGCGCCTATCTGACCGGCAAGATCTTCTATGAGGAACTGCTGAAATTTCCCGGTCCCATTGAGGGCGTGGGCGGCATCACGCTGGGCGCGGATCCGATTGCCACGGCGGTCTCGGTGGTGAGTTGCCTGGCGGGCAACCCGATTCCCGCCTTCATCATCCGCAAGGAGCCCAAAAAACATGGCACCGCCCAGTGGATCGAGGGCCGCAAGAATCTGCGCGCTGGCTCGCGCGTCGTGATCGTCGAGGATGTGGTGACCACTGGTGGCTCCTCCATGAAGGCGGTGGATCGTGCGCGTGAGGAAGGCCTGGATGTGGTCGGCGTCATCACGCTGGTCGATCGGGAAGAGGGGGGACGCGAGTTTCTTGAAGAGCAGGGGATGCCGCTGCGCGCCATCTTCACCAAGAGCGAGGTCGTCGGGCACTGATACGGATCTTCTCTCTCCGGAAAGGTTGGCAGGAGAAGCGTACCGAGAAAAGGGCGGATCATAAAAAACAAGGCCGGAAAAGCTGAAATCAACTGCTGATGCGGTTGATAGCTTTTCCGGCTTTTTTATATCTCCATTTACCAGATGAACGATGCGATGCTTTTGACCGTTGAAATATTCCTTTTTTTATTCAATGTTTAATGAAAGAACATCATGATTATAAACCATATGACAGAAACCAGAATTGCTATTGAAAGTGATGCAAATCTTCTGATCATTATAATTGGTACTATCATTGAAATTATGCCAACTGCCATTAATGCTGATTCTGATCTTGTATAAGATAAAATAAATACCTGACCAATTAAAAAATTGGTGTAGAACAAAATTGGATAAGTAATAAAAGCCCTGATAAAAGTCTTCCTGTCGATTCTATTTTGTGGTTTTCTCTGCCTTTCGATCCTTTCCTGTTGTCTTCTTCTCTCTTGTTCCCTTCTTTCCTGTTCAATCCGATCCTGCTGCTCCCGTCTTTCCCGTTCAAGCTTCTCCTGCTGTTTTCTTCTCTCCTGCTCTCTTTTTTCCTGTTCAAGCCGTTCCTGCTGTTCTTTTTTCTCCTGCTCCCTTTTTTCCTGTTCAAGCCTTTTCTGGTGCTCTTTTTTCTCCTGTTCCTCAAGGGCGGATATTCTTTTGGCAATCTCCTGAATGCTCATATCACCTTGAGGAGTATTTTCGGTGCGTGTCTGCTCATTCCGACGAAGACCAATGCGCTGAAGAAGACTCCCCAAACGGCCCAGCCCAGCAGACGAAAGCCCTTCGCCACTTCCGTTCAAAAGGGAGGCGTATTTTTCGGGATGGGTGAAGATGTCCAGTCTCTTCGCTATCTGTTCCCGCGATTTGCCTTTCACGGTTTTCAGCACGATTTCCAGATTCTGCAGCGATTCTGAAGTCCGTCCCTGCTGTTTGTAAAACTCGAGGCAGGAGAGCAGAAGACCATTGGCAAGGGAATCCACAATTTTTTGTTCCATTGCCGTTACCGGCTGGCGTTTCAATGCCTTTCCTGCAAAAATTAGCAGGTTCTCAAGCGTAATCAGATGCCCGCCAAAAGCGAAAGGCGTTTCGCGGCCGAAACGTTGCGTAAAGCGGAACAGCTTTTCATCGGCATCTTCCGCGCCGGACAAGACATTGTCCGTATCCACAGCAGTTTCAAATTCATCGTTCTTTTCCAGCCACTGCTTGACATAACCGCGCAGCAGGAAAGCCTTGCCCTTTTCCCATGCCAGTTCATTCTTCAGAAAAGCAACGGCCAGATCGGGCAGATTCCGGTACAACGCTCCCATGAAGGTGATCGGCGTCAGGGAGTCTTCCGCGGGCTGCGGCGTTGCCGGAGCGGCTTCAAAGTACTGTGGAATGTTGCGTTCTCCGGAAAGCCAGCGGGCCACCTGCTCGTAGCCCCAGCGTTTTTCCGGATCGCGCGTCAAAAGCCCGCGGAGCAGTTCTTTCCGTCCGGCGTCCAGGTTTTCGGGGATGGGTACCGGCTCCGTGGAGATGGAATAGGCAATGACATTGTTGTTTAAACCTTTGAAGGGATGCGTACCCGTGGCGATTTCCAGCAGGATCATGCCCAGTCCCCACCAGTCGGCGGGCTTCCCCATGCCGCCGCTGTAGGATTCCGGCGACTGGTACATGGGTGTGCCGCGTGCCTGCGTGAATTTTTTCGACATGTCCGAATCCAGTGAAGCCGCAATACCGAAGTCGATCAGCACCAGATCGAGCGGCGAAACGGAGCGCAAAAGGATGTTGGATGGCTTGAGATCAAGATGCAGCAGGTTGTTCTGGTGCAGGATGTTCAGAGCATCGGCTATTTCGCGCGCGACATCGTTGAAAAAGGTTGCCCGCTGCGCGCCGGTCAGCAGGGAGCGATCGGCCATGACGGCCTGCAGGGAACCATGCTCCACATACTCCTGGATCTCATACCAGCGCTTGCCTGCGGCATCAAAATCGGCCTCGAATATGCGGATAAACTCATGAGGATGGCTTTCGCCCAGGGCCTTGATGGCCAGCAAAATTTCCCTTTTGGGCTCAATGCCGTAGCGGTACTGCTTGAGGGCGTACTGACGTCCCTCCTTCTCCAGGATGAAGATATCGGCCTCGCTGCCCCTTGTCGGCAGCTGCCGGACAATCCGGTACGTATGGAAAAATGCGCCTGCGCCGGCCCTTTCCGGATTTGCGGCGCCTTGTCCTTCGCGGACAGTGGCATTGGCATTTGCATTTGTTTCTTCACGCAACGTGGCGTCCTGACTTTCGCGAATGGTGGCATTTGCATTCGTTTCTTCACGCAGCGTGGCATTCTGATCTTCGCGGACGGTATCCTGACCTTGCATGGGGCTTCTCCAGAGCGGGAGGAAACAGCTTGTTCACATGAGAGATGAAAATTATAAGGGGTATCCCGCGGATATTTCAAGTTGTTCCGCTTGATGAAGCCCGGTGTATGCGCTTTGGGAAGGGCGGAAGACAAAAAAACGGCCAGCACTTCCTGCTTTCCGGCATAAGCCGGAGGAGGGGAGCCTGGCCGTTTTTCCTTTTTGAGCGGAGTCTATCGTATTTTTCCTCTGAGCGGTTCGAAGCGGTTGAACAGCGTCCCCTGATACCAAAGCGTCCCCCTGTCGCCCACTTCAAGAGCCATGAAGGTCTCGATATCCACGTCATATTCCGCGTCCCGGGCCTCCCTGGGCAGGTTGAAAGTGATCCGGTATCTCTGCACCGGCTTCGCAGCGGTGCGTTTGTCGCCGGAGCCGAATTCCGCCACCGTGCGGATCTTCTTGGAGAGTACCGTGGCTTCAGCGCTGATCAGCGGAAGCTGCAGCTGTTGACGCCGGTGCAGGTAGTTCTTCCCCACCATGACAAGTACGATGACAAAACAGGCCAGAATGGCGCCCAGAACCAGAATATTGGGAAATTTCATCATGGGAATTTCAGTTCTCTTGAAAAAAGTTGTTAAAAAATCGCAAAACTCCCCCAGAGGATTGGTCCTCTGAGGGAGTTTCTCAAGCCTTGAACGGAGCCGCTCTTATTCTATCATCATTGCGGTGTAGAGGGCGGTGTTGCCGCGTTTCACCAGCAGGCGGACGATCTGACCCTTTTTGAGCTTTTTGACTGCCCGGGAGAAGCTTGCCGCATCGGTGACAGGCGTTTTGTCAATCTGCTGAATCAGGTCACCTGGACGAATGCCGTTTTCCGCTGCCAAACCACTGGAGCGAACGACCAGCGCGCCACGGCTTCCCTCTTTCAGACGGTAGAAGCGCGCGTTGTTCGGTGTGACATCTTCCACCTGGAGTCCCAGGAGGGAGGCGGAAGAAGGTCCACCGCTGTTGTCGCTGTCATTTTCTCCGTCTTCGGGGGACTGGGCAAGAGTGGCGGTAAAGGTCTTTTTGTTCTTGCCGTCGCGCAAGACTACGATGGAGACCTTTTCACCCACTGCCCGATCCGCCACCAGTCTCGGCAGATCGTTGAGCATGTTCACCTCTTTGCCGTCAAAGGAGAGAATGATGTCTTCCGGCTGGATACCGCATTTTTCTGCAGGCGAGCCCTTGATGACCTCGGCAACCAGCGCGCCCTGGGTCTCCTCCAGTCCGTAGGACTTGGCCAGCTCCGGGGTGACGACCTGCACCGCCACGCCCAGCCAGCCACGCACCACCTTTCCGGTTTTCTTCAGCTGCGGCAGGATGTTGCGGGCAACGTTGATCGGCGTCGCAAAGCCTATTCCCTGACCTCCGCGAATAATGGCGGTGTTGATGCCGACGACCTCGCCCTGGGCGTTGAAAAGCGGTCCTCCAGAGTTGCCGGGGTTGATGGAAGCGTCGGTCTGGATGAAGTTGTCATAGGGACCGGCGCCGATAACCCGTCCCTTGGCGGAGACGATGCCAACAGTAACAGTCTGCTCAAGTCCGAAGGGGTTGCCGATGGCGATAACCCATTCACCCACCTGCAGCTTTTCGCTGTCGCCCATTTTGACAACAGCAAGTTTTTCCTTGGGCGCATCAATTTTGATCAAGGCGATATCCAGTTTTTCGTCGGAACCTTTCAGTGTTCCTTTGTAACTGTGGCCATTGGCCAGCCGTACGCTGATTTCATCAACGTTTTTAATGACATGGTTGTTGGTCAGGATGTAGCCATCCTCGGAGATGACGAAGCCGGATCCCAGGGAACGCTCCTTGCGGGGAGCACCGTTCGGGGTCTCGCTAAAGAAGCGGTCAAAAAACTCCCGGAAGAAATCGTCATTGCCGAAAGCCGAGGGCGGAAGCGCACGGCGATTCGCAACAGGACGTGTCTTGACCGTGCGGATGTTGACCACCGCCGGTTTGATCTGGGCAGAAAGCTCCACAAAATCGGGAACGGGCGCGGCGTACGCAATGCCGATCAGGCTTAAGGCCGCGATAAAACTCAACAGGACTTTTTTCATGTTTTCCTCCTTGAAAAAACGTTTGCGCGTTCATGCTTTCGCGGGGATTTTCCCCTGATGTGCCTTGACCTCCCTATAAAAAGCACAAGGGAAGGGGAAGTCAATGCCCGAAAACCGTAAATTTTTATCAAGGGATGGATAAGAGGATTCGCATGGACAGCGCCCGCGGAAGGGATGGCCGTGGCCGGAAATAATACCCCAGTATAAAAATACAAATAATAGAATGTGAAAAGGGGATGGCCTCCAACGAGTCTGTTCCGGGCACTTTTTGACTACCGTGATCAAGCTATGAAGAGGCGGACAAAACAAACGGGCTCGCTTCACTGTATAACGAGGAAATATATTTTATAAGTATTATTAGATGGTTATGCAAAAAAAGATTCTTCGCCAAAAATTTTCGAAAAGATTGTTGACAAGCGGGGGGGCGTTCCGGTATAACGCGCTTCGCCGTCGGGAGACAGAAAGAAAAATTTCGATTTCGAAAAAATCGAATTTTTTTATTGACGAAAATTGGATGTGGGTGTAATAATCCAAATTCGTCGCCGTTTCCGGCGAAGAGATGAAGGCGGTCTTTGAAAACTAAACAGCAAGTATCAAACAGCTTGTGCCAAGGGTCTTAAGTTAAAAACTTCAGTTAAGAAAGATATACAAACTGGAGAGTTTGATCCTGGCTCAGAACGAACGCTGGCGGCGTGCTTAACACATGCAAGTCGAACGAGAAAGGGGCTTCGGCCCTGAGTAGAGTGGCGCACGGGTGAG
>JAILGY010000102.1:0-12215 GCA_024696325.1 bacterium
GGACAATGCCCTGCGCATTTTGCTGGATCACCGTCCCACCCGCTCAAAGCGCAACGCCACCTGCGGCATTGATCTGCAACTCTCCGGGCATACCCACGGCGGCCAGTGCATCGGCATGGATCGCATCGTGGCGCGCCGCAACAGGGGATTCGTACGGGGGTGGTACAATATCAAGGGCATGCCGCTCTACATTACCAACGGCGCGGGCCTGTGGTCAGGTTTTCCTGTGCGGCTGGGAATTCCCGCAGAAATCGCGCTCATCACGCTGCGCCGCGGCAAAGGCAAGACACCACGCTGGCAGGAGAAAGAATAAGTCAGACTTCAGTACAGATCTTCAGATGGTTTGAGCCGTCGAGCTTTCTGACTGTCTTCAAAATCAATACGCCACCGTCAGGCATATCCATAGTGCGTCCGCAGACGGACAAGAAAGACGAGCGTTAAAACCATCGCCGCCAGTTCCGCCACCGGCCAGGCGCACCAGACACCGTCCAGCCCAAACAGCCACGGCAAAATGAGGACGGCCGAACAGGCGCACACCATGATCCGGAAAACGGTGATCAAAGCGGATACCGTGCCGTTGTTCAGCGCGGTGAAGAGGGAGGATGCGAAGACGTTGATCCAGAAGACGGTGAAGACTGGCGCAAACAGCCTGAGCGCCCGGGTGGTCATGACCAAAAGCCCAGGATCATAGCCGGTAAAGAGCCGGGCGAAGGGTTCTGCGGCGAAAAAGCAGAACAGCGCGATGCCCAGGCCCGCCACCGTATTCAGAAACAGACTCTTGAAAAAAAGGTTCCTCAGCTCTCCCCGGTTGGCGGCGCCGAAGTTGTAGCTGAAAAGCGGCGCCACGCCGATGTCGTACCCGGCAAAGATCATGGCGAAGAAATAGCTTGCATAGAGCAGCACGCCAAAGGCCGCCACACCATTTTCTCCGGCCAGTCTGAGCAGCTGGTAGTTGAAAAGCGCCAGTTGCAGGGAAAAGGCGATGTTTCCCAAAAATTCCGAAGCCCCGTTGCCGCAGGCCTTGAGCAGCACACAAAATGAAAATTCCGGCCGCGTCAGCATGAGCAGGCCGCTGTTTTTGCGGGCGAAGTAGAGCAGCGGCAGACCGCCGCCCAGAAGTTCGCTGGCGGCCGTGGCCAGGGCCGCGCCAAGAAGCCCCCAGTGCAGAACCGCCACAAAGAGGCCGTCCAGCAGAATGTTCAGACTGCCGGCCGCTACCGTGACCGCCAATCCCAACTTGGGCTTTTCGGCGGTAATGAAAAAGGTCTGGAACATGTACTGAAGCATAAAAAACGGCAGGGTACACAGCGCGATACGGCCGTAGAGCAGGCTTGAATCCAGCATCTCGCCTTCCGCCCCCAGGAAGCGGGCCGTGGGCTCCAGAAACAGCTGGCCCAAAACCATCAAAAGCAGACCTCCAGCAAGCGCCGTTACAACAAAGAGGGAAAAACGGCGGTTGGCCGCCTCCCGCCGCCCCTCCCCCAGCAGTTTGCCCACCAGAGCCGCGCCGCCCGTGCCCAGCATGAAGCCTATCGCCCCCAGCATGCCCAGAAGCGGAAAGATCAGCGTGATGGCCGCAAGCGCCTGCTTGCCCGCGAAGTTGGAGACGAAAAATCCGTCTATCACGCCGTAGATGGAGGTAAATACCATCATAACGATGGAGGGAAAGGTAAAGCGAAGCAACCGCCAGCAGCTGAAATGATCGGAGAGTCGTATAGGCGTGTTTGTCATGGCAGATTCAATCAAAAAAGGCTGTTCCTGTGGTTCCCAAAGATTTCCCAAGATTTCAAAACCTTGCGATTTGTTTATATTTTACAGAGAATAAAAAGAGAGGATTTTCATCTTCACAAGTAAAAGATAAAATTGTAGAGAAGAAACAGTATTTTTCCAAGTCTTCTCTTGAACATTCTGTTTTATAATTGAGCATACTGTTTCAGTTTTCGCACAGCATGCCTTCACAATACAGGAGCAAAAACACCATGAACCGCGCCATGCGCCGTACCGACCGGCAACTCGGGCACGCAGACGCCCTCGCCATTCTGCGCAACTCGCAGTACGGCGTGCTTTCCACGATCTGCCCGGACCAGACGCCCTATGGCGTCCCCCTCAACTTCGCCCTGGTGGAGGAAAACATCCTCTACATGCACTGTGCAAGCGCGGGCGGCCTCAAACTGGACAACCTCCGCAACAATCCCAAAGCCTGCTTTACGGCGGTGGAATCAACCCAGGTGCAGCCGGAGCTTTTCTCGACCCTCTACCGCTCGGCCATCGCGTTCGGCAACGTTTGGATTGTGGAAAAAACGGCGGAAAAACAGCGCGGGATAGAGGCCATTCTTGACAAGTACTCACCCGACTACCGGGAAAAAGGGATGGAACTCATTGCCCGGATTTTCACGCAATTCCATATCCTGCGCTTCGACATTACCTCCCTGACTGGAAAGGCGCGCGCATAACCAAAATCATCCTGAAGAAAGGACTTCCAGCACCATGTTGAAAACCCTGTTTCTCATCATCTGCTGCGCGGGCGTCGCCCTGCTGCCGCCGAAACGTGCGAACGCCCGGGGGAGCATCAGTTCCTCCTCCTGCATCAGCACGGGCTGGCCCCATGACCAAAGCGACCTGCCGGTTGACAAGTCGCTGATCTTTGGCACGCTCGACAACGGCCTGCGCTACGTGCTCAAACACAACGGCGAACCCAAAAACCGCGTGGCACTCTACCTGAACGTCCAGGCCGGCTCCCTGCACGAAAGCGCGGAGCAACGCGGTCTCGCCCACTACCTTGAACATATGCTCTTCAACGGCAGCACCCACTATCCGCCGGGCACGCTGGTGCAGTACTTCCAGTCCATTGGCATGGGATTCGGGGCCGACACCAACGCCCACACCAGCTACGACGAAACGGTCTACAAACTGGTGCTGCCCGCAGCCGACGAAAAAACGCTGAACGACGGGCTGGTGGTGCTGACCGACTATGCCCGGGGCGCGCTGCTGTCCGAAGAGGAAGTGGAACGCGAACGCGGCGTCATCTTTGCCGAAAAACGCAGCCGCAATTCGGCCCGTTCCCGGGTTGGCAAAGCACAGATTGCCTTCGACTTCGCGGGTACCCTGCTTGCCGGACGTGATCCCATTGGCACGGACGAAACGCTCTCCAAGGCCGACTCGCGCCGTCTGCGGGCCTTCTACGACGCCTGGTACCGCCCCGAAAATCTGGTTGTGGTGATGGTGGGCGACATGGATGTCCAACTTGCGGAAAAACTTGTGCGGCAGCACTTTGCACCGCTGAAGGCGGAAGCGTCCGTCAGTCCGGTCTGCCCGGATCAGGGCGCGCCGCTGAACGACGCCTTGCGGATACTGCATGTGGCGGAACCGGAGCTGGGCTACACCGAACTGGGTCTGGCCACGGTGCATATGGAAACTCCCGGTCCGGACATGCTGTCCAGAAAAACCACCGAGCTCCATCGCTTTCTGGCCATGGGTCTGCTCAACAACCGGCTGGAGCAACTGGAACGCGAGCCCGGCAGTCCTCTCAGCCAAAGCGGGGTCTATTCGGGGGAAATCGTCCGGCAGTTCCGCTACACGCTGCTGGGCTCCCGCACCGAAGCCGAAAACTGGGAAAAGGGCTTGCGCCTTCTGCACATGACGCTGGAGCAGGCCCTGCGTCACGGCTTTACCGAGACCGAACTGGAACGGGGCAAAAAGGAACTTCTGGCCGATCTGGAAAAGGCGGCCCAAACCGAGGGAGCCCGGGACAGCCGTGAGCTGGCCATGACGATCATCCGCAATCTCAACGAGGGCAAGGTCACCATGTCGCCTTCCAGCGAGAAGGCGCTCTACACGCCCATTCTGGCCGCCACCACGCTTGAGACGGTCAATCGCGCCCTGCGCGACCTCTGGCCGGTTCTGCCGCGTTCGGTGATGGTCGCCGGAACAGCTCTGTCCGATATCCCCCATGAGGAAGCCGACGCGCGCATCCTGCACGCCTACGCCTCAACGCTGGCCACGGAACCGCCTCCCTGGAAAGCACGCGAAACCGTCGTCTTCCCCTACCTGACGCCCGAAAAGCACGAGCCCTGTACGGTTGAACGCCGGGAAAACACTGCGGCCGGCGTCCAGATCCTGGACTTTGCCGGAAACAGCCTGACAGCCCACATCAAAAAGACGGACTTCCAGCCCAACCAGATACTTATGAGCGTCCATTTTGGCGCGGGACTCATGGAAGAGCCCCTGCCCGGAGCCGCGCTTCTTGCCCAGGGCGTGGTGCGCCAAAGCGGCACGGGTACCATGGATCGCGACCAGCTTCAGTCTGCGCTGGCCGGAAGCAATGCAAGAATCACCTTTACCGTCGGCCCCGAAAGTTTCTCCTTTACCGGCAAGGCGCTCTCCTCCGAACTGGAACTGCTGATGCAGCTGCTCTACACCTGCCTGCACGATCCGGGGTTCCGGCCCGAAGCCTTTGAACAGGTCAAAGATCAGCTGCGGCAACGCTACCTTCAGATGAGCAGTTCGGTGGAAGGCATGCAGCAGCTGGAAGGTGAACGCTTCCTGAGCGGCGGCAGTCTTTTTTACTCCACGCCATCCTGGCAGGAAGTGGACGCCGTGACGCTGAATCAGATAGAGGCCTGGCTGAGACCGGTTCTCCGGGATGCGCCGCTGGAGATCAACCTGGTGGGCGATATTGACATGGAAGAGGCACAGCGCCTGCTGGAGCGCTACTTCGGCGGAGAACAGCGCAAGAGCATCGCCTCTCCTTCCCCGAAACCGGTCCGTTTTCCCCGGGGAGAGACCCTGCGTCTCTCCGCTTCCGATTCTTCCGGTAAAGCCATGCTCACGCTGGCCTGGAAGACCGACGATTTCTGGGATATCAACCGGACACGGGGACTGAACATGCTGGCCCACGTACTGGATGACCGGGTACGGATAAAGATCCGCGAAGATCTGGGAGCGGCCTATTCGCCACAGGTGTACAGCCGGCCCAGCCGCATTGATCCGGCTTTCGGCCTTCTGGAAACCTATCTGGTGGTGGCACCGGATCAGGCGGATTTCCTGGCCGGAGCGGTGCGGGACGTGGCAAAACAGCTGGTGAGCGAAGGGATCAACGCCGAAGAGTTCAAACGGGCCCAGGAGCCAACCCTTACCGCCATCCGTGAACAACTGCGCAGCAACGTCTACTGGCTGAACATGGTGCTCTCCCTGTCCAGCCGGCACAAAGAACAGCTCTCATGGCCGGAAAGCATTCTGAAAGACTTCACCGCAATGCGTCCCGAAGAAATACATGAACTGGCCAGGCGCTATCTGACTCCGGACAGCGCGGCGGCCGTACTGGTGCTGCCCAAGCGCCCATGACCCTCATTGGCGGACTGTGCGCCTATATCGCGGGGATCGCTCTCGCGGCCGGGATGTCTTTTTCCTGGCCGCTGGCGGCGGCCCCCGCGTTTACCCTGCCGTTTTTCCTCATTCGCGCCACCCGCCGTTTTGCCTTTCCCCTGTTGTGCTTTACTCTGGGACTCGCGCTCTACCATCTGGAGATGCGTGAGCCCTCCGATCCCGCCCACGTGGCGCAGCGCACCGGTTCAATGCGCATACTCCGTGGAATGGTGACGCGTGTCTTTCCCGCTTCCGATCGTTTTTTCTTCGATATGGAGGCCGAAGCGGAGATGGGAGAGCGGGGACAATGCTGCCCCGTTTACGGCCGGGTACGGGTATACATTGATACCCAACGGCAGAATGCGGTTTCCAATGCTTCCCATATCTTGCTTGTCCCCGGGGACCGGGTGCAGCTGCGCGCCCGGCTGCGCCGGCCCGAACTGTTTGGCACACCGGGCGAATTCCACCGTGTGAGGCATCTGGCGCTCCAGAACATCCGGGCGCTCGCCTATCTTGCCGATCCCCAGGCTCTGGTCAAAATTTCCGCCGCCGCATCCACCGCGCCCAAGTTCTCCTTCAACATGCACGTGGAGCGTCTGCGCCATTTCATCAGCGCCTTCATTGCGCAACATGTGCCTCCGCCCGAAAGCGCCGCCTGTCTGCGCGCCCTCCTGGTGGGAGACTCCAGCGGCATTGCTCCCGCCCTGCGCGAGACCTTTGCCCAGCTGGGCATTGCGCATCTGTTCGCCATTTCCGGTCTGCATATGGGGATACTCTTTGCCGTCCTCTACTTTCTGGGCGCCTTTCTCTGGCTGCGTCATGAAGTGCCGGCGCTCTGCTGGGGACCGCCCCGGCGCTTTCTGCCGGTGCTCCTGATGCCGGCGCTGGGCGGCTATCTGCTTCTTGCCGGAAGCGGCCTGCCCGCCCGCCGCGCCTTTGTCATGGCGGGGCTGGCCGCCCTGCTGGCGCTGTTCCGGCGCCAAACCTCGCCTTTCAGCCTGCTCGCGGCTGCCGCTTTCGCCATTTTGCTCATGGCGCCCGCGGCGCTCTTTTCCGCTTCGTTCCAACTCTCGTTCGTCGCGGTTGCCGCTCTCCTTCGCTGGGGGCCGCTCTGCGCCCAGCACTTCGGTTTCCTGCCCACCCCAACCCGGTATATCGCCACACTGTTCGCAACGAGCGCCTGCGCCACCGCCGCCACCTTCCCGATAACGGCGTTTCACTTTCAGAACGCGACGTTTTTGGGACTGCTGGTCAACCTCTTTGCCACGCCGCTGATCGCGGGCCTGGCGCTTCCGATCTCGCTCGCCGCCCTGCCCTTTGCCGCCTGGTGGCCTTCGCTCGCAAGCCTTCTCCTGAACATCGCAGCCTTCCTGCTGGAACAAACGCTTGCCTGCGGACGCCTGCTGCACAACGCCCTGCCCATGCTGGGCGGACGCTGTGCCCTGCTGCCGCACGAGGTTCTCGGGCTTGCCCTGGCGCTTGCCGTGCTGCTCTGCCCCTGGAAAAAGCGCATAAGTACCGCCCTGCTGATTCTGGCACTCGGCCTTGCGGCGTTTCCCGCCAAACACGGAAGCGACCGGCCCATCGTCACCGCGCTTTCCGTGGGGCAGGGAGACGCCACGCTCCTAAGCCTTGCCGACGGCCACTACCTGGTGGACGGCGGAGGGCTGCGCTCCGCCACCTTTGACACCGGCGAGCGTCTGGTCGCGCCTGCGCTCACGCGGCTGGGCATCCGGCGCCTGCGCGCCGTCATCCTGACCCACAACCATCCCGATCACTATCTGGGATTGATCTATATTCTCAGACATATGCGGGTGGACTCCTTCTGGGCGGCAAGCGAAGACCTTCCCGAGCCCTTCCCCGAGATTCTGCGCCAACGAGGCATCCCGCTCAGAACCTTCGCGCCGGGTTGGAACGTACTGCCTTCCGAATCCGATGCTACGTTCGCGATCTTTGCGCCCGACCAGCAGACGCCCAAGATCAACGACCGCTCGCTTGCGCTGCTCTTCGGCAAACGCAATGTCAAGGTCCTGCTCACGGGCGATCAGGAAGACGCGGGAGTACGCGAGCTGCTCAACGCTTCCCCCGGACTTGAAGCAGCCCTGCTCAAACTGCCGCACCACGGCAGCGCCAGTTCCGCCCCCGCTCTGCTGCTGGACACACTGCGGCCGCGCCAGCTGTTCGTCTCGGCAGGGAGGGACAACCGTCACCATCTGCCCCATCCCCAAACGCTTCGGGAAGCCGCGCGCCGCAAGCTGCCGCTGGCGCGCACCGATCTTGAGGGGACGGTCCGCTTTCTCTGGACTCCCCAAGGCTGGCAGAAGCAGCGCTGGCAAAACGGGCTTTTCCGTTGACACATATGGACGATTCCGTTAGCTTATAGGTTTCACATAGTTAGAATGACCGGACCTGGACGGGGACTGCCTTTTTCCGGAAAAATCTTTCAGAGATTGTCCCGGCCGTTCCCGAAACAGGGCTTGAAACCGTCTAAGAACACGAGGTTGTAATGATTACAGGCATCAAGGGAATGAACGATATTTTGCCGGAAGAGATTCCGGCCTGGCATTTCATAGAGGCGCGCATGCGGGAAGTGTTCCACGCGTTTGGCTTCAGCGAGATTCGCGTGCCGATTGTGGAAAAAACCGAGCTGTTTCACCGTTCCATCGGCGAGGAAACCGACATTGTCGAAAAGGAGATGTACACTTTCGCCGACCGCAACGGTCATTCGCTGACCCTGCGTCCTGAAGGTACCGCCTCGGTGATGCGGGCCTGCATCGAGCACAGCCTGCATGTCAAAACACCGGTGTCCAAGCTCTACTACGTGGGGCCCATGTTCCGCTACGAGCGCCCGCAGAAGGGGCGTTATCGCCAGTTTCACCAGATCGGCGCGGAATTTATTGGCGAGGCCTCTCCCATGGCGGACGCCCAGCTTTTGCACATGCTGACCTGCTACTTCCGCGCCCTGGGCATTCCCGATGTCTCCCTGCAGATCAATTCGCTCGGCTGCCGTCAGTGCCGTCCGGCCTACCGCGCGGCCCTGGTCGAATTCATTACCGGCCATCTGGACGCCCTGTGCGATGACTGCCGCCGCCGCAGCACCGGCAATCCGCTGCGCGTGCTGGACTGCAAGGTGGAGGGCTGCCGCAGCGTCTGCCAGGACGCGCCGTCGGTCCTGGACTATCTCTGCCCGGAATGCGCCGCGCATTTTGACGAAGTCCGCCACCTGCTGACGGCGCTGAACATCCCCTTCGAGGTGAACAACCGCATGGTGCGCGGTCTGGATTACTACTGCCGCACCACGTTCGAAATGGTGACCAACCGGCTGGGCGCACAGAGCGCGGTTGCCGCGGGCGGCCGCTACGATGGATTGATTGCGAGTCTGGGAGGGCCGGAACTGCCCGGCATCGGTTTTGCCATCGGCATGGAGCGCCTGTCGCTGATGATGGGCACGGAAAATATTCCGGCGCCGCATCCCGATCTGTTCCTGGTGGCCCTGGGACCCATGGCCCGCGAACAGGCCTTCCTGATGCTTGCGGATTTCCAGCGTCGCGGCCTGTACGCCGAAATGGACTTTTCCGGCAAAAGCATGAAGGCGCAGATGCGGCAGGCCGATCACCTGAAAGCGCGTCTGACGCTCATCATGGGTGACGATGAACTGGCCGAAAACCGGGTTCAGCTGCGCCATATGGACAGCGGCGAACAGGAAAGCCTGCCGATAGACGGACTGGATGCACTGCTGGAAGAACGGCTTGCACAGAAAAAGGACTGACAAACATTTTGCGGAAAGCCCGGAGCGGAAAAGCCCGGCATCCCGCGCAATTATATATTTCTTGGAGGAACTGCCTTGGAAAACATTCCTGAAGATTTTGCAAGAGATTTTTACTGCGGCGACCTTCGCGCACAGCATATCGGCCGTACCGTCTGGCTGGCGGGCTGGGTGCAGCGTCGCCGTGATCATGGCGGCTTGATCTTCATCGATCTGCGCGATCGCAGCGGCATCGTCCAGCTGGCACTCGATCCCGACCGCGATCCGGCGGCGCACAGCGCGGCCGAAGACGTCCGCAACGAATATGTGCTCGCGGTACACGGCGTGGTTTCCCCGCGCCCGGAGGGCACCGTCAATCCCAAGATGCCCACTGGCGAGGTGGAAGTTGAAATCGACCGGCTGATCGTGCTCAACACGTCCAAGGCTCTGCCCTTCGTCGTGGATGAATATGCCGACATCGCCGAAAACCTGCGGCTCAAATACCGCTACCTGGATCTGCGCCGCCCCGCGGCCCAGCACAACCTGATGGTGCGGCACAAGGTCGCCCAGTTCGTCCGCTCCTATCTCAATGAAAACCATTTCATGGAAATTGAGACGCCGTTCCTGACCAAAAGCACGCCGGAAGGCGCCCGTGACTATCTGGTGCCGAGCCGGGTACATCCGGGCTGCTTCTACGCGCTGCCGCAGTCACCGCAGATCTTCAAGCAGCTGTTGATGGTCTCCGGTTTCGACCGCTACTACCAGATCGTCCGCTGCTTCCGCGACGAGGATCTGAGAGCCGATCGTCAGCCGGAATTTACCCAGATCGACTGCGAGATGAGCTTCATCCGCTGCGAGGACATCATGGCCATCATGGAAAAGATGATCGCCGGAGTGTTCAAGACCGTGCTGGGCATTGACGTCACGCTGCCCATCGAACGCATCACCTATGCCGAAGCGATGCGCCGTTTCGGTGTGGACAACCCGGATCTGCGCTTCGGACTGGAGCTGGTGGAACTCTCCGATCTGCTCTCCCAAACCAAGTTCAAGGTGTTCCGTGACGCCCTGGACAACCATGGCATCGTCAAGGCGATCAACGCCAAGGGATGCGCCGCCTTCTCCCGCAAGGAGCTGGACGACCTGACCGAGTTCGTCAAGGTCTACGGCGCGAAAGGCCTGGCCTGGGCCAAGGTGCAGGAGGATCGCCAGTGGCAGTCCCCCATCGCCAAATTCTTCAGCAGTGAAGAGCTGGCCGCCCTGAACGAGGCGCTCGACGCCCAGCCCGGCGATCTCCTCTTCTTCGGCGCCGACGCCCCCAAGATCGTCAACGAGTCGCTGGGACGCCTGCGCGGCCATCTGGCCCAAAAGCTGGGTCTCGTCCACAAGGATGAGTTCCGTTTCGTCTGGGTGACCGAATTCCCGCTGCTGGAATGGGATGCCGAAGCGCATCGCTACACCGCCGTGCATCATCCCTTCACCGCGCCGATGGACGAGGACATGCCGCTTCTGGAAAGCGATCCGGGAAAGGTGCGTTCCAAAGCCTATGACCTGGTCCTGAACGGTTCGGAGATCGGCGGCGGCAGCATCCGTATCCACACCTCGGAGATCCAGCACAAGATGTTCGATCTCCTGCAGATCGGGCCGGAAGAGGCCGAGGAAAAATTCGGCTTCATGCTGCACGCCCTGGAATTCGGCGCTCCTCCGCACGGCGGCATCGCCTTCGGGCTGGATCGGCTCACCATGATTCTCACGGGTTCGGAATCCATCCGTGATGTCATTGCGTTCCCCAAAACCCAGAAAGCTGCCTGCCTGTTGTCGTCGGCGCCGTCTCCGGTGGCCGAGGCGCAGCTTCGGGAACTGGGGATCCGCCTGACCACCCGGGCGGTGAAACAGCAGGAGTCTTAAGAAAAACTGTATTTTCAAAAAAAGCGTAAAACCCGTACAAAGGCGACCGCAGATCCCAAAGAAAGATCCGGCGATCGCCTTTGTATATAATATTTAAATATTTACCCGTTTCACAGGAAACAGCATGGCACTGAACAAGCGGCCCAAAATCGCCATCATCGGGAGCGGCAATATCGGCGGCATCCTCGCCTATCACGCCACCAGCCGCAAACTGGGCGACATCGTGCTCTACGACAACGTGGAGGGACGCGCGGAAGGCAAATCCATCGACATTTCCGCCGCCGCCCGCGAGGACGAGTTCGACTTGCGGATTACCGGCACCAGCAACTACGAGGACATCGCGGATTCCGACATCGTAGTCATCACCGCCGGTGCCAGCCGCCGTTATGGCATGAGCCGCGGCGATCTGGTGGCGATCAATTCCGAAAACATGTTTGGCATCGCCCAGGGCATCCGGAAGTATGCGCCTTCGGCATGCGTCATCGTGGTTTGCAATCCTCTTGACGCCATGGTGACGCTCTGTCAGCGCTGCACCGGCTTTCCGCACCAGCGGGTGATGGGCATGGCCGGCGTACTTGATTCGGCGCGCTTTGCCACCTTCATCGCCGAGGAACTGGGCGTTTCGGTACGCGACGTCAACGCCACGGTGCTGGGCAGTCATGGCGACTGCATGGTACCCATCGTGCGCTTCGCCAATGTCAACGGCATTCCGGTGATGGAACTTCTGCGGCAAAAGTATCGGGGAGACGAACAACGAGTCCAGGAAACCATGGATGCGCTGGTCCTGCGGACGCAGAAGGCCGGCGGAGAAATCATCCGCCTGCTGAAAGACAAGAGCGCCTACTACTCCCCCGCCTCCAGCATCCTTACCATGATCGAGGCCATTATCCAGAATCGCAAGCGTCTCATCACCGCGACCGCCTATCTTACCGGACAGTTTGGGGTCTCCGGTTACTATGTGGGCGTGCCGTGCATCCTCGGCGCAAGCGGCGTGGAACGGATCGTCGAATTCGAAATGACGCCGCACGAAAAAGCCATGTTTGACAAATCTGTGGACGACATTCAGCAACTGGTGGCGCAGCTTCCGGAAATTCCTCCGGAGTTTGCACCCAAACCATAACCGGAAAAAGACTGGCAAAGGAGCTGTCCCATGGCCATTCCCACTATCGAAATCAACGAAAAATACTGCAAGGGCTGCGGC
>JAILGY010000107.1:0-2675 GCA_024696325.1 bacterium
GTTGGGCCGAATTCGGCTCTGGTTTTCGATGTGGAGCTGATAAAGGTCGAGGCGCCGCCTGCGGAGAAAAAGGCTGACGACGCGGAGAAGGCAGAAGAGGCAGCCGCTCCAGCTGAGGCTGCCGCCAATACTGATGTGAAACCGGCGGAAGCCGCCGCTCCGGCTCAGGATGCCAAGGCCGAGGAGGCCAAGCCCGTTGCCGCTCCTGCGGAAGGGGCCAAGGCTGAAGAGGCCAAACCTGCCGAAGCCGCTGCCCCTGAAGCGGCCAAGGCTGAAGAAGCCAAACCCGCCGAAGCCGCTGCTCCTGAAGCGGCCGAGGCTGAAGAGACTCAACCTGCTGCTCCTGCGGAAGAGGCCAAAGCTGAGGAAGCCAAGCCTGCTGAAGCAGCTGCTCCTGAAGCGGCCAAGGCTGAAGAGACTCAACCTGCTGCTGCTCCTGCGGAAGAGGCCAAGGCCGGGGAGGCCAAGCCTGCCGCAGCCGCTTCGGAAAAAGCTGCCGAATAAACAGGTTTACGTAAAAACACAATCAATGGACGAAGCGGGAAAGGCCTTTGATGCTTTTCCCGCTTTTTTCATGCGCATCCTCCAAGGAAATGCGCACCCCGTTTTCAGGTTTCGAACTGCGCCTGATAGAGCTGCCAGTAGGCGCCCCGGCGTGCCATCAGCTCATCGTGGCTGCCCTCTTCGGTGATGCCGTGCTCGGTCAGCACCAGAATCCGGTGAGCATGCCGTATGGTGGAGAGACGGTGGGCAATGACGAGTGTCGTGCGCCCTTGGGCGAGGCGGCGCAGGGATTCCCGCACTGTGCGTTCGCTTTCGTTGTCCAGCGCGGAGGTCGCCTCGTCGAAGATCAGAATCGGCGGATCTTTCAGGAAAACGCGGGCAATGGCCAGGCGTTGTTTCTGCCCGCCGGAAAGCTTGATTCCCCGCTGCCCGATGTCGGTATCGTAACCCTGCGGCAGATCCATGATGAAGTCGTGCGCGTTGGCCGCCTTTGCGGCGTTGATGACGGCGCTGTCCGGCGCATCGGGGCGGCCGTAACGGATATTTTCCAGCACGGTGCCGGCAAACAGATAGACATCCTGTTGGACGATGCCGATATGGGAACGCAGGCTGGCGAGCTGCAGGGCGCGGATGTCGTGGCCGTCGATGCGGATGGTGCCCGAACTGACCTCGTAGAAACGCGGGATGAGGCTGCACAACGTGGTCTTTCCGGCTCCGGAACTTCCCGCCAGTGCCACGTATTCCCCGGCGTCCACTTTCAGGTTGACCTGGCTGAGGACATCGCCCGCGCGTTCGCGGTAGTGAAACGAGACTTGGTCGAAGACGATTTCTCCCCGCACCGAAGGGAGAGCCAGCGCATTGGGCGCATCCTTAATATCCGGCTCAATCGCCATCATCTCCAGGAAGCGTTCATAGCCGCTGTAACCGTTCTGAAACTGTTCGGTAAACTGCACCAGTTTGCGCACCGGCTCGATGAAGCTGTCGATGTAGAGCAAAAAGGTCAGCAAATCGCCGATTTGCATGGAGTCGTGCATGATGAAATAGGCTCCGGCCAGGATCACGGCGATGACAATCATCGTGATGATCGTGTCCATCCCTGCATGGTAGAGGGCGATGTAGCGGTAGCTGTTGCGCTTTGCCCGCACGAAATTTTCGTTGCCGAGGCTGAAATGTTCCCTTTCCAGCGGTTCGTTGCCGAAGGATTTGACGACGCGGATCCCCGCAAGCGAGTCTTCCAGCTGGCTGTTGATGTCGGCGATGCGGGCCCGGTTTTCCGTGAAGGCCCGCTTCATCTTGAAGTTGAGCAGTCCGGCGTGCAGCAGCAGCGGCGGAATGAAGGCCAGCGCCACCAAGGCCATCCGCCAGTCGATGGCGAACAGGATAATGAAGGAACCGCCCAGCCGCAGCAGGGAAATGACGATGTCTTCCGGACCATGATGCAGGAGTTCGGTAATCTCGAACAGGTCGTTGGTCACGCGTGACAGCAGGTGGCCTACCTTCTGGTTGTCGTAGAACGAAAACGACAGCTTCTGGTAATGCGCGAAGATCTCGTTGCGCAGATCCCGCTCGATGAACACCCCCATGCTGTGCCCGTAATAGGTGATGTAGTAGTTGCAGGCGGTTGTCACCAGAATGATGATCAGCATAAGCGTTCCCAGGCCGGCAAGTTGCCAGACGGCCTCTTCGGGCGGGAGCTTGATGGTGTGGTTGGTGACCTGCCGGACAAGCAGCGGCAGCAGCAGCGCGCAGATTGAGGTCAGCACGGCGCAGAACATGTCGGTCCAGAACAGCCTCTGGTAGGGACGGTAGTAGCGTGCCAGCCGGCGCAGACGGGAAAGAAGAGAAGTGGTGTTCATGATGGCAGCCTCCTTTCACTGAAAATAAGTATGCCGCAGGGCAATTGCTATTCCTGTCAACCGCAGAAGCTTAAAATTTACATTTCATTGCTCTCATTCAACAATTGACATTTGCTGTTCTTTTCCCGCATATCCCTCCGCCTTGACATCACCCTGTGCAGTAACTACTTTTCTTTATGGCAAGTGAGTTGTCAAACGTATGAAACAAAAAGAGTTTTTCAAAGGAGGAACATTTTTCATGAGCACGGACGGCACCCGGGAAACCGGTACAATTTCCATTAACACCGAGAACATTTTCCCCATCATCAAAAAGTG
>JAILGY010000180.1:0-8235 GCA_024696325.1 bacterium
CGCAACAATCCCGGCGGATTGCTGGATGAGGCGGTGCGTGTGGCGGACGTTTTTCTAACCAAGGGGCTGGTCGTCTACACCGAGGGACGTGAGCCTGCCTCGCGGAAGCAATTCTTTGCCCAAAACGATGGTCAGGAACCGCTTTGTCCGGTGGTGGTTCTTATCAATGGCGGCAGTGCCAGCGCTTCGGAGATCGTCGCAGGAGCCCTGCAGGATCACAAACGGGCTGTTATCCTGGGGACGACGAGCTTTGGCAAGGGGTCGGTACAGACGATCATCCCCCTGCTCGACAACTACGGCCTGCGTCTGACCACCGCGCTCTACTATACTCCTCTGGGACGTTCCATTCAGGCGCGCGGCATTGTCCCCGACATCGTGACGCCGCCGCTGCGGGTGCATACCGAAACGTCTCCGGCCTTTCGTGAAGCGGATCTGGAGCGTCATCTGGAAGCGCCAGACGAAAAGAGGGAGCCGAACAGCTTTGCCGGTGATGCCGCCATTTCGGATGATTATCAGTTGCTCCAGGCGCTCAATGTGCTGAAAAGCTGGCGCATTTTGAGAAAAGCGGGAGAAACGGGGGCTGGTTTTGCATCGTAAGGTTTTACGGAGAAAAAGGGCAGCCCGTTCCAAATCGAAAAAAGTGCCGTGGTATCGCCGTGAACGTTCCACCTTGCTGAGGCTGCTGCTTTTGCTGGCCGTACTTTCAGGATTGCTGGCACTTTCCTGGTGGTGGGGACAAACGGCGCGTTCCCGTCAGCTTGCCTCCCAGTCTCCCTTGCGCCCGCAGCCTTCATCCCTGCCTGCCGTTTTGCCGATGCCACCGATGCCGCCGGCAGCTTCTCCCCGCCAGATACCGTTGCCTGCCGCCGCACAAAACGCAGAGAAGCTGCGCAGGGATCTTCATGCGGCGCTTGCCGCGTGGGCCGGCGTGACCTTTCCGGAAGAGACTCCGCCGCCTGAACCGCAGCATCCGGGTCGGCAGGAACTGATCCGCGTGTATGCGGATTTCCCTTCCAGGGCGTGGATAAAAGGTCTTAGACGCCGCCTGCAAAAAGAGACGCCTGATGTCCGTTTGCGCATTCAGCACGCTCCGCGGGCGCTTGAAGTGACCAGCTCGCAGGCAGGTATGTCTTTTTTGGTGTTTTTTCTTCCCCCAGCTTCTCCTTCTGGGAAAAATCTTGCAGGAAAACCTCTGGCGGCGGTTATCATGGATGATATGGGACACAGCCGTGAGGTAGCCCAGACCGTGATGGAACTGCCTTTGCCGGTGACGCTGGCCATCATTCCCGACGAGGAACACGCGGAATGGACGGCCCGGCTGGCCCGTCAAAGAGGGCGCGAGATCCTTGTGCATGTGCCGATGCAGCCTTTGGGAAAGGCCAATCCGGGCGCACGGGCCTTGAGAACCGATATCTCCGATCAGGAAAATTTGGCGCGGCTGCGTTGGCATCTGCAGAGGGTGCCGGGAGCGGTGGGTGTCAACAATCACATGGGTTCGCGTTTTACCGCGGATGGGCGGCGGATGGCGCTGGTGCTGGCGGAACTGCGCAGGCACGGACTGTTTTTTGTGGACAGCCGGACCTCCGGGGCTTCGGTGGGATACCGAACCGCCCGCAATTTGGGCGTAGCGTCGGCCGGGCGGGATGTTTTTCTGGACAATGAGCGTCAGGTGGGGAAGATTCTCGGGCAAATTGACGCCTTGCTTGCGAAGGCTGGAAAACAGGGCTCGGCAGTAGCAATTTGCCATCCCTATCCGGAGACACTGGCCGCGTTGCGGCAGGCGGCGCCCCGTTTCAGGGCGCGTGGCGTCGAGCTGGTGCCGGTGCGGCTGCTTCTGGACAAATAGGATTTGGGCTATGGACGATCTGATGCGGATGGACAGGGCGGAAGGCAAACCTCTGGTGCTGCGGGTGTCCCAGCTGGTCGGGTTGCTTCAGGAGGTGCTGGAGGAAAATTTCTGGGAGGTCTGGGTGGAAGGCGAGATCTCCAACTTTTCCGCGCCGGTTTCCGGACATTACTACTTTGTGCTTAAGGATGAGCGCGCCGCATTGCGTGTGGTGATGTTTCGTCCCTACAATCGTGCCTTGCCCTTTGTGCCGCAGGACGGCATGCGGGTCCTGTGCGGAGGGCGTGTTTCCGTTTATCCGCAGCGTGGCGAGCTGCAAATGGTGGCGGAGCGGATGGAGATCTGCGGTGTGGGCAATCTGCATCAGGCATTTTGCCAGCTGCGGGATCGTCTTGCGGCGGAAGGACTGTTCGCCGAATCACGCAAACGGCCCCTGCCCGCGCTTCCGCGAGTGGTGGGGGTGGTTACGTCGCCAACCGGTGCCGCGATTCGTGATATCCTTAAAGTTTTGTCGCGGCGAGGCGCAGGACTCCGGGTCCTGCTGGCGCCGGCGCGGGTGCAGGGAGACGAAGCGGCGGACGATCTGGTCGCAGCGCTGGGGGCCCTGAACCGGGATGCTTCTGCGGATGTTATCATCATCGGACGCGGCGGCGGTTCACTGGAGGATCTCTGGCCCTTTAACGAGGAGAAGGTCGCGCGGGCGATAGTGGCTTCCGCCATCCCGGTGATCTCCGCCGTGGGACATGAAACGGATGTGACCATCTCGGATTTGGCTGCGGATCTGCGGGCGGCGACACCCAGCGCCGCGGCGGAACTGGTGACGAAGAGCCGCTTGGAGCTGGAGGCCCATCTGGATGTTCTGGGGCTGGAGCTGGCGTCAAGGGTGCGTCATGCTCTTCATCGGGGACGTGAACGGCTGGCGGCTTTAACGCGGGCCCTGAACGCTCCGGTTGAAAAGTTGCGGTGGTATCAACAACGCTGTGCTAATCTGGAAACGTTGCTGATAACACGGCTCCGGCAGGCTTTTGCCGGGCGGGAGGCGCAGCTGGCCGCGCTTTCCGGGCAGTTGGAGGCGCTTTCCCCGCTGGGGACGCTTGCTCGTGGTTTTGCGGTGGTGACGCGCTTTCCGAAAGGTGACGCGGTTCGTTCGGTGGAACAGCTCTCCGAAGGAGAGCGGCTGGTGATCCGCTTTGTGGATGGCGAAGCTCGTGTGGTCACCGAAGCGGTGACGTGTCATGACATCTCCGATACGGGCAAACAAGAAAACTGAGGTGATATGGCGAAAGAAACCTTTGAAAAGGCATTGGCGGATCTGGAAAAGGCGGTGGAGAATCTTGGCCGCAGCGACCTGAAGCTGGATGAAACGCTGCGCTGGTTTGAGCGTGGGGTCGAGCGGCTGGCGGTTTGCCGCCAGATTCTGCAGGAGGCGGAGAACCGGGTGGAGGTTCTGGTCAACAAGGGCGATGGAAAAGAAGAGATGCAGGTGCAACCGTTTCATCTGGAGGAGAACGAGGAATGATTGATTTGAAGGCATATTTGAAAGAACGGGCAGCGAGGATCAATCAGGCGCTGGACGAATACCTGCCTACGGAAAATGAGGAACCCGCCACCTTGCACAAGGCAATGCGCTACAGTGTTATGGCGGGTGGCAAGCGTATCCGGCCGGTGCTGATGATGGCGGCCTGCGAGGCGGTGGGCGGTCGGGCGGAGGCGGTGATTCCCGCAGCCTGCGCCATGGAGATGATTCATACCTATTCGCTCATTCACGACGATTTGCCCGCGATGGACGACGATGACTATCGGCGTGGACGCTTGACCTGTCATAAGGTGTTCGGCGAGGCGATGGCGATTTTGGCTGGCGATGCGTTGCTGACCGAGGCATTTGTGCTGCTTTCCGCGCCGGGGGTCTTTGCGGATGTGCCGGCTGAGCGGGTGCTCCAGGTAACGCATGTTATTGCTTCCGCTGCCGGTTCCCGGGGTATGGTGGGCGGTCAGGCGGTGGATATTGAATCCGAGGGCAAAAAGATTACACCCGAAGTTCTGCACTATCTGCATACCCACAAGACTGGTGCGCTCATTTTGGCTTCCTTGCAGGCCGGCGCGCTCATCGGCGGCGCGAATGAACGCGCTTTTTCGGATATGACCCGTTACGGCGAAGCGGTGGGACTGGCCTTCCAGGTGGCGGACGATATTCTGGATGTAGTGGGCGACGAAAAGGAATTGGGCAAGAAGACCGGAGTTGATGCGACCCACGGCAAGGCGACCTATCCGGCGCTGTTTGGACTGGAGGAAGCCAGGAAGCGCGCGGCGCTTTTGCGCGACGAGTCGATTGCCGCTCTGGAGAGCTTTGGGGAAGAGGCGGAAGCCCTGCGCCTGATAGCGGACTACGTGGTGAAGCGGACTTCCTAGAGGATAGGCCATGACAGGACTTCTGGAACGGATACAGTCACCGCTGGATGTCAGGGGACTGGCGCGCGAGGAACTTCCCGTGCTGGCCCGGGAGATCCGCGACATGATTCTTGATGTGGTGTCGAAAACCGGCGGCCATCTGGCCAGTTCACTGGGGGTAGTGGAACTGACGTTGGCTCTGCACCGGGTCTTCAACACGCCGGTGGACAAGATCGTCTGGGATGTCGGCCATCAGAGTTATGCGCACAAAATTCTCACCGGCCGCCGGGAACAGTTTGGCACCTTGAGACAGTGGCAGGGGATCAGCGGCTTTCCCAAACGCGACGAAAGTGAATACGATTGCTTTGACGTGGGGCATTCCGGCACCTCCATTGCCGCAGCATTGGGTATGGCGGTGGCGCGGGACTGCCGCGGAGGCAAGGAGAAGATTGTCGCGGTCATTGGCGATGGCGCGCTGTCCGGGGGGCTGGCTCTGGAGGGCCTGAACCATGCCGGCAATGTGGGGCGAGATCTGATCGTTGTCCTCAACGACAACGAAATGTCCATTTCTCCCAATGTCGGTGCGATTTCCTCTTTTTTGAGCCGCAAGCTGACCTCCCGTTTTGTGGTGCGCCTGAAGAAGGAGGGAGAGAACTTTCTGCGCACCATCCCGGTCATAGGCAACGATTTGGTAAATCTGGCGCGCCGCACCGAAAATTCCCTGAAGGGCTTTTTGACGCCGGGCATGTTCTTTGAAGCTCTGGGCTTTAACTATGTCGGCCTGCTGGATGGCCACAACCTGGACGAGCTGCTGGACACCTTCGCCAATGTCGCGCGGATGAGCGGACCGATGCTGGTGCATGTCGCCACAAAGAAAGGCTGTGGTTATCCGCCCGCCGAAGAAAATCCTTCGCTGTTTCACGGTGTGGGCCCCTTCGATGTGAAGACCGGGCAGGTGAAATCAGGAAAGCCGGGAGAGCCAATGCCGCCAACCTACACCTCGGTTTTCGGACGGACCTTGATACAACAGGCACGGCGCGATGAACGCGTGGTGGCAATTACCGCCGCCATGGCGGACGGAACGGGTTTGAAAGAATTCCAGAAGGTGTTTCCCCAGCGTTTTTTCGATGTGGGCATCGCCGAGCAGCAGGCCGTCACTTTTGCCGCCGGGATGGCCAGCCAGGGAATGCGGCCGGTGGTCGCCATCTACTCCACCTTTTTGCAGCGTGCCTATGACAACCTGATGCAGGATGTCTGTCTCCAGCGTTTGCCGGTGACCTTCGCGCTGGATAGAGGCGGTCTGGTCGGTGCCGATGGCCCCACGCATCATGGCGTGTTCGATCTCTCCTATCTGCGTTCGATGCCGGATATGGTCGTTATGGCGCCCCGTGATGAGGCGCAGTTGCAGCGGGCTCTGGTGACGGCGCTGCAGCACAACGGGCCTTTTGCCTTCCGTTATCCGCGGGGGAAGGGCCTGGGGGTTCCTTTAAACGAAGAGCCCGAAGCGTTGGAGATCGGACGTGGCGAGCTTCTGGTCGATGGGAAGGATGTGGTGATCTTTGCTGCCGGTTCCACAGTAGCCGCCGCTCTGGAGGCTGCCGCGCAGCTCAAAGGAAAAATCAGTTTGGCGGTGGTGGATGTGCGTTTCGTCAAACCGTTGGATGAGGAACTTGTTTTAAAAATGGCGCGCGCCTGTTCGCGGGTCGTTACACTGGAAGAAAACAGCGTGATTGGCGGAGTGGGCGGCGCGATTTTGGAACTGTTGGCGCGGGATGGCGTGCTTGTTCCAACCTTGTGCCTGGGTGTGCCGGATCGCTTCATTCCCCAGGGCACGCAGGCACAGTTACGTGCCATGTGCGGCCTGGACGCGGCCGGGGTGGTTGCGTCCATCCAACATTGGCTCCATTGAAACAGAGAAAAAGCTTTGAGTTTATTTTGCCCGAAGGGAGGAGTGAAAAATGAAAGTGCGTACAGTGTTGACATGGACGCTGCTGGTTTTGGCTGCGGTTTTGGCTGGCTGTTTCGGAGCACCGGGAAACAGCCGGGAGGATAAGCAGGCCTATATCCGGGATTTCACGAACACCACACTGGAAAATCTTTACAAACTGCATCCCGAAACCCGCAACAAGATTAAAAGTTCGGCGGGATATGCGGTCTTCAGCAATATTAACGCGCATGTGCTGCTGTTGGGTGGTGGCTATGGCTACGGCCTGTGCGTGCGTCAGACCGACAATACCACGCACTACATGAAGATGGTCCAGCTTGGGGTAGGGCCGGGGCTTGCAGCCAAGGATTTCCAGCTGGTGTTTATTTTTAAGGATCCCACAATACTGCAGCAGTTTCTGGAAGGACGCTGGGATGTCAACAGCAAGACCGATTTTGCGGCGAAACTGGAACCGCAGACACCTTCCACCACATCAGGCACATACCAGATTTCCTCCATGGATGAGGTGGAAACCTACAGCATGACGGAAGCCGGCGTGGCGGTGCAGGTGACGCTTTCCGGCGGCCGCTACTGGAAGGATCCGGATCTGAACTGAAAGAGATGGCTTTTTGAGTTGGAAAACCGTCGCAATGGGGCAACTGTCGCGGCGGTTTTTTTTATAATTATTCCTTATATTTTTGAAAATTATCAGTATATTTGTCAATGTTTCTATTGATGTTTGCTCCTGCCTTCAGTATCGTTCTGGGGAAAGAAAGGAGGTGCTGAGATGACTTCCGTTGTCAGCGCAATTACCAAGACCGTGCCTATCTTGCAGTTCAACCGTGGGCTTGCAGGGCAGATCTTTTCCGATGTGAAATCTCATGGTTCCAAAGTTGTCATGAAAAATAATGCCGCAGAGGTTGTTCTCATGCCCCCAGCCGAATATGTTGAGGTTATGGACGCGTTGAACGATTATCTTCTTCTTACCATAGCCATTGAACGTATGGCGAACGCTGATTCTTCCTCCTTGATCACGGAAGAAGAGATGGACAAGCGACTCGGGATCACTCGGGAAGAACTGGATAGCATTGGGGAGGTAGAATTTGAATGAACTGGGAAGTAACATACCTTCCAGAAGTTGAAAAAGACTACCATTCCCTGACCCGCAGTCAGCAACTTATCATCAATAAGGCGATCAAAAAGATCAAAGAAAATCCTCTTCCGCAGGGAGAAGGCGGATATGGAAAACCGTTCGGCCATAAACATGGCGCAAATCTTACCGGCTATTTAAAAATCAAGTTGCGTGGCGAAGGCATTCGCATTGTTTATAAGCTTATCCGAACAAAAACCCAAATGCTTGTTGTGATCATTGGCATGCGTGAGGACGAGGAAGTCTACGAGATTGCCCGACGGCGAATTGACAAACACAATTTATAAATCTTTTGAATACATACTTAACTCCTTCCGGAGCCCTAGAGAGTCCAAGATTTTGTCCGCCCCCCTCATGAGGATGCAGATGGTCGTTTTCTGGGTAAGTACCAACATAAAGAGGCGAAAGAGCTTCTTCCCAGTTTTCGCCTCTTCTGTTTTTGTTTGCTTGGATTGTTATTCCTCCAGATGTTCCACCACGTGCCGCAACAGTCGCCAAACCTTGATGACAGACGAGATCCGCAGGCGTTCCCAGGGTGAATGGGGATTTTCAATGTCGGGGCCAAGGGAGATCATCTCCATGTCCGGAAAATGTGCCGACAGTGCGCCGCATTCCAGACCGGCGTGGGTTACTTCCACCACTGCATCCTTGCCATACAGCGCGCGGTAGCTGGCCTGACAGATGTCAAGCAGCGTGGAATCGAAGAGCGGTTCCCAGGCGGGATAGCCCTCGTTGCTTTCAATGCGCGCTCCAACGGATTCCGCAAGCGCCGTGATACGGCCGGTAAGAGCGTCAAGCTGGGCGGTTTGGCTGCTGCGCTGCAGGCTTTCAATCCGCAAGATATCGCTTTCGGAGGAGACGATGGCGCAGTTGTTGGATGTGCGGATTAAGCCATTTTCCTCGTACTGGTGTACGCCGTCGGGCATT
>JAILGY010000191.1:0-2445 GCA_024696325.1 bacterium
GCAGCGCCTGCGCTGCGTGACGACGAAATGCTGATCAGCGCGCTTGAGCGCACCCATATCACCGAGCTGAAGGAAAAGATTGCGGCGCTTGCCTCCAGCGAAGAACCGCGCCAGAGACTGGTTGCCGATCTGATAGATCCGCTGGATCTGGTGGTGCTGGTTGTCCCCATCGACAAGGCGGCGCCCAAGGGGCGGCTCATCCTGCCGCAGCAGCAGGTCATCCGCGACATTCTGGATGCGGGAGCGATTGCGGTAATCTCGCAGGATCGCGAACTGCCGGAAACACTTAAAAGCCTGGGGAAAAAGCCGCGCATGGTCATCACCGACAGTCAGGCATTTGAAAAGGTGGCGGCCTGCACTCCGCGTGACATTCCCCTCACCTCCTTTTCCATCCTGTTTGCCCGCCGCAACGGCCTGCTGGATACCGCCGTCGCCGGTGCCCGCACGCTGGGCCAGATTGAAAATGGCGATCGCGTGCTCATTTCCGAGGGCTGCACCCATCACCGCCAGTGTGAGGATATCGGCACCGTCAAGCTGCCGCGCTGGATACGAAACCATACCGGCAAGGAGCCCAGCTTCGAGTTCACCTCCGGCGGCGAATTCCCGGAAAACCTGCAGCAATACAAACTGATCGTCCACTGCGGCGGCTGCATGCTGAATCCCAGGGAAATGGCCAGCCGAAGGAAACGCGCCGAAGAACAGGGCGTTCCCATGACCAACTACGGGATTCTCATCGCCTTCATGAAGGGAATTCTGGAGCGCAGTCTGGAAGTCTTCGGCATGTGAAAATCTGAGCGGAAGCGAAGAATCTCATAAAAACTGAGCAAAGAGAAGGATCTTCCGAACATGGGAGGGGATTCTTCGGCCTGTGGCCTCAGAATGACAAAACCGTTATAAGAACCTCAGGCGATGCCCTGACGGATGGCTTCGCGCGCCAGCTGATCGCAGCGTTCGTTCTCCGGATGGCCGGCATGTCCGCGCACCCAGTGCCATTCCACCGTATGGAGTTGGCAGAGCTCGTCCAGCCGCTCCCACAGATCGCGGTTCAACACCTCTTCCTTGCGCGAATTGCGCCAGTTGTGCGCCTTCCAGCCCGCAAGCCATTCGGTCATGCCCTGCACCAGGTAGCGGGAATCGCTGACCATCCGCACCCGGCAAGGTTTCTTCAGCGACTCCAGCCCAGTAATGGCCCCCAGCAACTCCATCCGGTTGTTGGTGGTAGACGGCTCAAAACCGGAAAGCTCGCGGACATGCTCCCGCCAACGCAGCAACGTGCCGTACCCACCCGGTCCGGGGTTGCCGGAGCAGGCTCCGTCACTGAAAATTTCCACGATATCCTTATCGGCAGCAAGCATAAAGCAAACCACGTGCAAGAGAAATGTTAAAAGCCCCGGCACTTTCTCTAGGCTCAAGCCGAAAGGCCCTGGAACATAGCGCTTTTATTAAGAAATTTTTTCAAGCAAGTTCAAAATGCTAACAAAAATACCACCAATTTTCAGCGTTTATCCCTTATTCTTTTGCCAAGTAAAGATGTTTGGGAACGTCTGCAAGCGGCTTTGCCAGTTCCTTTTCGTGATGCAGCACATAGAGGTCACGGAACGTCCTGGTCATGGCCACATAAAGAGTCTTGCGCGCCATTTCTTCCACAGCGCACTGATATGAAGGAAGGATGACCGTCTGGAACTGCAAGCCTTTTGCGCTGTGATAGGTCATGATTTTCGGCAGTGATGTCCTGAAATCAAGAGTGTTGGCATTCTTCCTGTCATCATTGGTGGAATTCCATTTATATTCAGTTTCAATTCCTTTATTCCGAAGCCAGTCCCGTATCGAAAGGACGGAATCGTTATCGCTCACAAGAATCCCGATATGAGCAAAGCCGTGCTTTTGCATGATGCGGAGCATACCTTCCAGTTCATCTTCCTGTGACGCGTACCCAATGATGTGCGGCAACGCTTTTTCCCTGCTCTTGTAGACTTTTTCCGAAAAAGGAGGCACGCCGACACCGACATAATCCTGCGCTATCCTTGCGACTGCCCGCGGCAGGCGGTAGTTGCTGTACAAACGGAGAGGAGTGAGCTTGAGAAATTTCGCGATCTCTTCGATGCTCAACGGCTTTCGGTTATCCATGGTCATGATGGACTGCGCCGTATCGCCAAAAAAGAAATAATGTTTTTTTGCCGCACCGACGAAATCCATGATCTCCTCGTGCGTGAAATCCTGTATCTCATCCACAATGACGTAGTCTGCGGAAGGACAGCCTTTCTTCACCCACTTCCAATGGTAGTAAAACCTGGCATTGGTATCATTCCCATTCTGCATGAAAGCGCTGAGTGATTTGGTGAACGCTATCAGGATGACGTCCTGGCCGCTGCTGATGAGCTGCCTGGCCTTGTGGACCGCTATCAGGGATTTTCCGCAGCCTGCCGGACCTGTAACGAGCATGTC
>JAILGY010000067.1:0-2380 GCA_024696325.1 bacterium
ACCTTTTCCCGGAACGGTATTCCTGTACGGCCGTCATACAACGTCATCTGCCCGCTGACCGGCATGTTCAGGCGGGCAATCTCTTCCTTGATCTGCGCCTCGGTCACACCTTCAAAAACCGGCGTCGCCATTGGAACGCCGCGGCTCAAACGAATCGCCAGGGCATCAATCTCCGCATCAGACAGTTCATCCACACGGGCGTTGATTTCCGCGTTCTGATCATAGAGCTCTTTAATCTTGCCTCGCAGTTCCTGAGCCTGGGCATGCGCGTCAAGCAGCGCCTGAATCTGCTGGCCCAGTCCCCGGGACGCCAGACCAAGATAGGTCTCCAAAATCTGGCCAACATTCATGCGCGAAGGCACCCCCAGAGGATTGAGAACAAGTTCGATCGGCGTGCCATCTTCCATGTAGGGCATATCCTCTTCCGGCAAAATTCTGGAAAGTACGCCCTTGTTGCCATGACGACCGGACATCTTGTCTCCCACCGACAGCTTCCTCTTGATGGCAACATGCACCTTGACCATCTTGATCACACCGGGCAGAAGATCATCGCCGCTTTTGAGTTTCTCTATCTTATCCTCGGTCCGTTCCCGGATCATCGTCTCGCGCTTGACAAACTGAGCGACAATCTGTCCGGCAATCTCCTCCACTTCCGAGCAATCGACCAGTGAAATATCCTGCCAACGCTTGAAGGGAACCTTCAGGAGGGCTTCATCTGTAATCACCCTGCCCTGTTCCAAAAGCACGGCATTGTGAGAATCGGTCAACGAAACCGCAACCGTCTTGCCTACCAGCAGAGGCTGCAGCCTTTTGCGCGCCGCATTGCAAACAATACGGATCTCCTCTTCCCCATCACGGCGCAGATATTCCACATCCGCCTTTTCGATCTCCTCGGCGCGTTTGTCCTTGGTCGCCCCCTTGCGGGAAAAAACCCGGGCCGAAATCACCACGCCCTCAACTCCCGGCGGAACCCGCAACGATGTGTCGCGGACATCTCCGGCCTTTTCACCGAAAATTGCCCGCAGCAGCTTTTCTTCCGGAGAGAGCTGAGTTTCACCCTTGGGCGTAATTTTCCCCACCAGAATGTCGCCAGGCTTGACCTCGGCACCGATCTGGATGATGCCGCTCTCATCCAGATAGCGCAGCGCATCTTCGCCGAGATTCGGTATATCGCTGGTAATCTCTTCCGGGCCCAGCTTGGTATCCCGGGCAATACATTCAAACTCCTCTATATGGATGGATGTATAGCGGTCTTCCTTGACAAGTTTCTCGGAAATCAGGATGGAGTCTTCGAAGTTGTACCCCCCCCACGGCATGAACGCCACCAGCACATTCTGTCCCAGCGCCAGTTCTCCCCACTGGGTGGAAGGACCATCGGCAATAATCTGTCCGGCTTTGACCCGCTGGCCAGTACGAACTATCGGCTTCTGGTTCAGACAGGTATTCTGATTGGAACGGGTAAACTTGATAAGGCGATAGACATCGACCCCGGTTCCATTTTCATCCATCTCTTCTTCGCCGTCGAGCCGAACCACAATCCGCGAGGAATCGACGCTTTCCACCACGCCGTCATGGCGGCACACCACCGCCGCTCCGGAATCGTGCGCCACGATCCGCTCCATGCCGGTCCCCACCAGAGGCGCGTCGCTCCGCAGCAAAGGCACCGCCTGACGCTGCATGTTGGAGCCCATGAGCGCACGGTTGGCGTCGTCGTTTTCCAGAAACGGGATAAGCGATGCCGCCACCGACACCAGCTGTTTGGGAGAAACATCCATCAATTCGATCTGCTCACGCATCACCAGCATGAACTCGCCATTCTTACGGGCATTGACGAACTCGCTGGCAAAATGCCCATCCGGAGTCAATTCGGCATTGGCCTGCGCTATCGCATGGCCTTCCTCTTCAAGGGCGGAAAAATACCGGATCTCATCCGTCACACGTCCTTCACGCACCAAGCGGTACGGCGTTTCCACAAAGCCATACTCGTTGATCCGGGCATAGGTGGAAAGCGAGGCGATAAGACCGATATTGGGCCCCTCAGGGGTTTCAATCGGGCACACCCGGCCATAGTGGGTGGGATGCACGTCACGCACTTCAAATCCGGCCCGTTCGCGCGTCAAACCGCCCGGTCCCAGGGCCGACAAGCGGCGTTTATGCGTCACCTCCGAAAGTGGATTGGTTTGATCCATAAACTGCGACAGCTGTGAAGAACCAAAAAATTCCTTGACCACCGCCGAGGCCGGCTTGGAATTGATCAGATCGTGCGGCATCAGGCTGTCAACTTCGGAAATGGTCATGCGTTCCTTAATCGCCCGCTCCATACGAACCAAACCGACACGATACTGATTTTCCAGCAGCTCGCCCACTGCCCGGACCCGCC
>JAILGY010000214.1:0-16140 GCA_024696325.1 bacterium
CGTTTTCTCGATTTCGGGCCGTGGTACGGTAGCAACCGGCCGTGTTGAGCGCGGTGTTGTGAAAGTGGGCGACGAGGTTGAGATTGTCGGTATCAAGGAAACCAACAAGACGGTTGTGACCGGTGTCGAGATGTTCCGCAAACTTCTGGATCAGGGCCAGGCGGGTGACAATATCGGCGTGCTGCTGCGCGGCATCAAGCGTGACGAGATCGAGCGCGGCCAGGTACTTGCTGCGCCAAAGAGCATTCATCCGCATACGAAATTCAAAGCGGAAGCCTATATTCTGACCAAGGAAGAAGGTGGTCGTCATACGCCGTTCTTCAATGGTTATCGTCCGCAGTTCTATTTCCGTACGACGGACGTGACGGGAGTTGTGGATCTGCCGGAAGGCGTTGAGATGGTAATGCCTGGCGACAACGTGAGCATGACGATTACGTTGATCACGCCTATCGCAATGGACAAGGAGCTTCGTTTCGCCATTCGTGAAGGCGGACGTACGGTAGGCGCCGGTGTTGTTGCCGAGATTATTGAGTAATTGAAGAGTATTAAAGCAAGCTGTTCTATTACATAAAGGCGAAGATGTATGCGGGATATCGTTATCTTGGCTTGCTCTGAATGCAAGCAGCGGAATTATACGACGACCAAAAACAAAAAGACGACTCCTGACAAATTGTCGTTTAGCAAGTATTGCCGGTTTTGTAGAAAACATTCGGTACATAAAGAAACCAAGTAGGATGTCGGTAAAAAGTTTTTGAGAGTATTTTGAAAATTTATATGTTTTTTTGTGCAGGCCAATAGCTCAATTGGTAGAGCACCGGTCTCCAAAACCGGGGGCTGGGGGTTCGAGCCCCTCTTGGCCTGCCATTTTTTTTGGTTGAAACATGAGTCAGGGCGTATCAAGAAAAGCGTTAGACTTTATAGGCGATGTTAAAGCTGAGCTGAAAAAAGTTACGTGGCCAAGCAGAAAAGAAACGTTTGCTTCCACGCAGGTCGTGATTATTTTTGTCTTGCTTATTGCCCTTTTTTTATGGGGAGTTGATTGCTTGTTATCGGCTGCGATTCAGCTGTTTTTGTAATGCAGGGAAGGTTCTGTTATGAGGTGGTACGGTGTTCATACCTACTCCGGATTTGAAAACAGAGTCAAACGTACTTTGGAAGAGCGCATTCGCTCTTTGGGAGTGAAGGATCTGTTTGGAGATATCCTGATTCCATCAGAGACAGTTGTTGAGTTGAAAAAAGGAGAACGGAAGACCTCGACCAGGAAGTTTTTTCCTGGGTACATACTGGTACAGATGGAGCTGAACAACGAGACGTGGCATATCGTCAACAGTATTCCAAAGGTTACCGGTTTTGTGGGTGGTGATGGCGGTGTTCAGCCTACTCCCATGACAGAGGAAGAAGTTCAGAGAATAACATCCCGCATGGCGGAAGGTGTGGAAAAGCCCAAACCAAAAGTGGAGTTTGAAGTTGGTGAGGCGGTGCGGGTCATTGATGGTCCGTTTGTAAATTTTACCGGTCAGATTGAGGATGTGAAACCCGAAAAAGGCAAGCTGAAAGTTATGGTGAGCATTTTTGGCAGGGTATCTCCGGTAGAATTGGAATTTATTCAGGTTGAAAAGATCAATTGATGTAGTGGGTCGGGTGTTCGAATAGGGCAAGGAGCAAGAAAATGGCCAAGAAGATAGTCGGGTTGGTTAAGTTGCAGATTCCGGCGGGAAAAGCCAATCCATCGCCTCCGGTGGGGCCTGCATTGGGCCAGCACGGGGTTAATATCATGGAGTTTTGCAAGGCGTTTAATGCCAAAACCCAGGGCGAAGAGGGCATGATTATCCCTGTGGTAATTACGGTGTATGCCGACAGGTCGTTCACTTTTATCACCAAGACGCCTCCTGCGGCGGTTCTGCTGTTGAAAGCGGCAAAAATTGAAAAAGGCTCGGGTACTCCCAACCGCACCAAGGTTGGAAAGGTGACGAAAGCTCAGGTTGAAGAGATAGCCAAACTCAAGATGCCTGACCTTAATGCTGTCGATATCGACGGGGCCATGCGTATTATTTCCGGAACCGCAAGAAGCATGGGATTGGTAATCGAATAAAATAGAGAGCAATTTGGGGTGAAAAATGCTTAAGTCCAAGAAGCATAAAGAAGCAAAAGCCAAAGTTGACAGGAGCGTCTTTTATCCGATGGAAGAGGCGATCAATCTTGTCAAGGATGCGGCATATGCCAAGTTTGATGAAACAGTTGAGTTAAGTGTGCGGCTCGGTATCGATCCGCGCAAGGCGGATCAGGCGGTTCGTGGTGCGGTTGTGTTGCCCAACGGTTTGGGCAAACAGGTGCGGGTTCTGGTGTTTGCCAAAGGTGAAAAGGCTCAGGAAGCGACCGAGGCAGGAGCGGATTATGTCGGAGCCGATGATCTGGTCGAGAAGATCAAGGCAGGATGGTTTGAGTTTGATGCCGCCATTGCTACTCCCGATATGATGGGAGTGGTGGGAAAAATCGGAAAGCTGCTGGGACCGCGTGGCTTGATGCCCAATCCCAAGGTCGGAACGGTAACGCCTGATATCGGTCGGGCTGTCAAGGAAGCCAAGTCCGGTAAGGTTGAATATCGTGCCGAGAAAAATGGCATTATCCATAGCCCGGTAGGAAAAGTTTCCTTTTCTCCGGACAGTTTGCGGGAAAATATCCTGACGCTTTTGGAAGCTTTGGTAAAGGCCAAGCCGTCGACATCCAAAGGTACCTATATGAAGAAGATTTTTATCTGCAGCACGATGGGTCCTGGTATTCCGGTGGATGTTTTGGCTGTTCAGGCATTGCTTAAATAAAAATCGGGCGGTTGTTTGAAAAAATAAGAAATCTAGTCAAAGAAAGCCGGGATATCTCCATGATATTTAAAAATTCCCCCCGGCCGAGACTTTATGTGGATGTAGGAGAGAAGAAATGCTTGCATTCCTCCAGAAAAGGGCAGCTTTGACTAAAGGCGAATACGTTATTCGCAAAAAAACACAGAAAGGAGGGCAGGCATGAACAAAGACAGGAAACAGGAAGTCATCCAGGATTTTGGCAAGAAATTCGAGAATGCGAATTCGGTTTTTGTTGTCGATTATCGTGGACTCAAAGTTGAGGAAGTCAATGCTTTGCGTTGCAAGTTGCGCGAAGTTGGCTCGGAGTACCGCGTAGGGAAGAATACGCTCCTGAAACGCGCCATTGAAGGGACGACTGTGGCTCCTTTGATGGATTATCTGGAAGGTCCGACGGCGATTGCCGTTGTGAGAGATGATCCTGTGGCTGCAGCCAAGGTTCTTATCGATTACGGCAAGGACAAGAAAAACTTTGAGTTGAAAGTTGGATGCATTAATGGACGGATTTTTACCGGGGCGGATGTTGAAAGACTTTCCCAGCTGCCGAGCCGCGAGGTGCTGTTGGCCAAGTTGCTGGGAACGTTGAACGCTCCGATAGCCAATTTTGTTGGAGTATTGGCAGCACTTCCGGCATCTTTGGTGCGTGCATTGGCTGCGATTCAAAGTAAAAAAAGCGAAAACTAAATTATTGAAATTTCAATAAATATATTTATGGAGAGACACAAATGGCCGATATTACGAAAGAACAAGTTGTAGAATTTATTGAAAACATGACGGTTATCGAACTGGCGGATTTCGTCAAGGAGCTTGAGGAGAAATTTGGTGTATCCGCAGCTGCACCGGTTGCCGCAGTTGCCGCTGCCGCTGCTCCTGCTGCCGCAGCCCCGGTGGAAGAGAAGGATGATTTTGATGTTGTCCTCAAGGCTGCTGGCGACAAGAAGATTAACGTCATCAAGGTCGTTCGTGCGGTTACCGGTCTTGGCCTGAAGGAAGCCAAGGATCTGGTTGATGGCGCCCCCCAGACGGTAAAAGAAGCAATGCCGAAAGCCGAAGCGGAAGAGCTGAAGAAACAACTTGAAGAAGCCGGTGCTACGGTTGAGCTTAAGTAGTTTTTTTCATACAAGCCATATTGGTAGCCAAGGTCGCCTCAAGGCGGCCTTGGCTATTCTGTTTTTTTTGTTTCCCTGTGTAAGGAGAAGAAATGGCTTATTCGATTGTGAATGACCAATTGTTTCGAAAATATTTTTCCCGCCCACAAAATATTATTGACATTCCCAATCTGATTGATATTCAAAAAAATTCCTATAAACATTTTTTACAGTCTGATGTTCCTCCTTCAGAACGAAAGGTTGTTGGTCTGGAGGCAGTCTTTCGGTCAGTATTTCCCATTACAGATTTTAATGAAACATGCTCATTGGAATATGTTTCATATTCCCTGGGACCTCCCAAATATGATGTGGCCGAATGTCATCAGCGGGGAATGACATATGCTTCTCCTATGCGGGTCAAGGTACGTTTGGTTTCCTGGGATGTGGAAAGTGAAACCGGAGTACAGTCGATTCGCGACATCAAGGAACAGGAAGTGTATTTTGGCGAATTGCCATTGATGACTGAAAATGGAACATTTGTTATCAATGGTACGGAGAGGGTTATTGTTAGCCAGTTGCACCGTTCGCCAGGTGTCTTCTTCGATAATGACAAGGGAAAAACGCATTCCAGCGGGAAAATTTTGTTTAATGCCCGCATTATTCCATACAGAGGTTCATGGCTTGATTTTGATTTTGATCATAAAGATATTCTTTATGTTCGAATTGATAGACGTCGAAAAATTCTGGCTACAGTGCTTCTTAAAGCGTTGGGCTATACGACGGAAGAACTGCTCAATTACTATTATAAAACTGAAGAAATTTTTATCAATGCCGATGGTTATCTCAAAAAAATCGATCCTGCACTGTTGGCATTGCAGCGAGCCAAAACGGATATCGTTACCTCCGATGGTGAAGTGCTGGTTAAAGCCGGCCGCAAGTTTACCCATTCCGCCATTCGCAAACTGGAGGCTCGGGGGATTGAAACCATTGCTGTTGAGATGGAGGATTTGGTTGGGCGCATTGCATCTTCGGACGTCGTAGATGAAACGACCGGCGAGATTTTGCTGGAGTGCAATGAAGAATTGACGGAAGAAAAAGTTTCCAGTCTGAGAGCCCACGGGATTACATCGTTCAAGGTCCTGTTTATTGACAATTTCAATGTGGGATCTTTTTTGCGGGATACCCTGCTGCTGGATCGGGTGGAAACGCCCCAGGACGCCATTGTTGAAATTTATCGCCGGTTGCGGCCGGGTGATCCGACAACGATTAAAAGCGCGACAACAATTTTTGAAAATCTGTTTTTTAATGCGGATCGTTATGATCTTTCCGCTGTTGGCAGAATCAAGCTGAACTACAAACTGGGTTTGAATATTCCTATTGAAACCACGACGCTGACCAAAGAAGATATTCTGGAAGTGGTGCGCTATCTTATCAATCTGCGCAACGGTGCCAGTGGTTACAGTATTGACGATATCGATCATCTGGGCAACCGGCGGGTCCGGGCAGTGGGCGAGCTGCTGGAAAATCAGTATCGTGTCGGTTTGGTTCGTATGGAGCGGGCGATTAAGGAACGCATGACCATTTCCGAAGTTGACAGCCTGATGCCGCACGATCTGATCAATTCCAAACCGGCCTCGGCAGTGGTCAAGGAGTTTTTTGGTTCTTCACAGCTGTCGCAGTTTATGGATCAAACCAATCCACTTTCGGAGGTGACGCATAAACGCCGCTTGTCGGCTCTGGGGCCGGGCGGTTTGACGCGCGAACGGGCCGGATTTGAAGTGCGTGACGTGCATCCCACCCACTATGGCAGGGTATGCCCGATTGAAACCCCTGAGGGGCCCAATATCGGTCTTATCGCCTCGCTTTCCACCTATGCCCGGATCAACGAGTATGGCTTTGTGGAAACGCCGTACCGCTTGGTGCGTGACGGACGTGTGACGGATGAGATCAGGTATTTTTCCGCCCTTGAAGAGGAAGGCCATGCGATAGCGCAGGCCAATGCCGAATTGACTCCGGATGGGCATTTTGCCAGCGAGTTCGTCAATGCTCGTAAGAATGGCGAGTTCATGCTGGTGATGCGTGAGCAGATCGAATTGATGGATGTTTCGCCCAAACAGCTGGTGTCGGTGGCGGCATCGCTTATTCCGTTTCTGGAAAATGACGACGCCAACCGTGCGCTCATGGGCTCCAACATGCAGCGTCAGGCGGTGCCTTTGCTGCGGAGCGACGCGCCTCTGGTGGGAACCGGCATGGAGCGGATCGTGGCGCATGATTCCGGTGCGGCAGTGGTGTGCCGCCATGACGGTGTGGTGGAAAGCGTTGATTCCTCACGGATTGTGGTTCGGCTCGATGGCGAAGAAGAGATGGATGAAAATGGAACCGGGGTCGATGTCTATCGCCTTATCAAGTTTACCCGTTCCAATCAGAATACCTGCCTGAATCAGAAGCCGATTGTTCGTACTGGCCAGCGGGTCAAAGCCGGACAGATTATTGCCGATGGCCCCTCCACCCAGTGGGGAGAACTGGCGCTGGGGCAGAATGTATTGGTGGCGTTCATGCCGTGGGGTGGGTACAACTTCGAAGACTCCATCCTGATTTCCGAGAAACTTGTCAAGGAAGATCGCTATACATCCATCCATATAGAGGAGTTTGAATGTATTGCCCGGGATACCAAGCTGGGCCCGGAAGAGATTACCAGCGATATACCGAATCTCGGCGAAGATGCGCTGCGCTATCTGGATGAGAGCGGCATCATCCAGATTGGTGCCGAGGTCAAGCCTGGCGACATTCTGGTGGGGAAAATTACGCCCAAGGGTGAAACCCAGCTCTCTCCGGAAGAAAAGCTGCTGCGGGCAATTTTCGGTGAAAAGGCCGGAGATGTCCGCGACACATCGTTGCGGGTTCCGCCGGGAGTTGAGGGCGTGGTGATCTCGGCCCGGGTTTTTTCCCGCAAGGGGGCGACCAAGGACAAACGTGCCGAGGAGATCGAAAAGGCGGATGTGGAATATCTGCGCCGTGATGGGGAAGACGAGATCCGTATTGTTTGCAATGCGGCGCGTAAAAAGCTGCAGCCTCTGCTGGTAGGCAAGACGGTTGCGGTTTCGTTGACCGATTCTCACAATGCCGTGCTTTTGGAGCAGGGCAGGGTGATTACAGATGAAGCCCTCCTGAAGGTTCCCTTCAAGCGTTGGCAGGATATTTCACTGGTCGATTGCCCGGAAGTGGAGGAGATCGCCGGACAGATTGTCGGTCAGTTTGTCAAGCGCGAGACGATGATCCGGGAACGGACCGAGGATAAGATAGAGAAACTCAAAAGCGGCGATGATCTTCTGCCCGGTGTGATCAAGATGGTCAAAGTGCATGTCGCCATCAAGAGAAAACTGTCGGTGGGAGACAAGATGTCCGGTCGTCATGGCAACAAGGGCGTACTTTCCAGAATTTTGCCGGAAGAGGATATGCCCTACATGGAAGATGGCACGCCGATCGAGCTTGTTCTCAATCCTCTGGGGGTGCCTTCGCGCATGAATGTTGGCCAGATTTTGGAGACCTATCTTGGTCTGGCGTCCCGGGGACTGGGGCAGCAGATTCAGGCGCTGCTTGACGCGCATGCCCAGGCTCAGGAACTGCGAGGCAAGATCAAGGAGCTCTATGATCAGAACGCGGAAATCAACGCCCGTGTGGACGAACTCTCTGATGCGGAGATTGATGCCCTGGCGATTCGATTGAGCCGGGGCGTTCCAATGGCGACGCCGGTTTTTGAAGGTGTGACCGAGGCGCAGATCAAGGAAGAGATTGCCCGCCTGAACATGCCGGTCAGCGGGCAGATGACGTTGTATGACGGCCGTACAGGAATACCGTTCCGGGAAAAGGTAACGGTTGGCATCATGTACATTTTGAAACTGCATCATCTGGTTGACGAGAAGATTCATGCGCGCAGCATTGGCCCCTACAGTCTGGTAACGCAGCAGCCCCTGGGCGGCAAAGCCCAGTTTGGCGGACAGCGTCTGGGCGAGATGGAGGTCTGGGCAATGGAAGCCTATGGAGCGGCGCATGCCCTGCAGGAGTTTTTGACGGTCAAGTCGGATGACGTGGCGGGCCGTACCCGCATGTATGAATCCATTGTAAAGGGGAAGCATGTCTTGGAAGCCGGGTTGCCGGAATCGTTCAACGTTTTGATCAAGGAGCTGCAATCTTTGTGTCTGGAAGTCGAGTTGCTTGATGAAGAAATAGACGAAAAGAGCGACCTCGTTTGAGAACGGGAGAAGGAACAGTGGAAGACATCTACAGTCTTGATCAGCAGTCCAAGGATATATTGAATTTCAATGCCATTCGTCTCTCCCTGGCATCCCCCGAAAAAATCAGGGAGCGTTCCTTTGGAGAGGTGAAAAAACCTGAAACCATCAATTACCGGACCTTCAAACCGGAACGGGATGGTTTGTTTTGCGCCAAAATCTTTGGTCCGACCAAGGATTACGAGTGCAACTGCGGAAAATACAAAAGGATGAAGCATCGCGGCATCGTCTGCGAGAAGTGCGGTGTGGAAGTCATCCCCAGCAAGGTGCGCCGCGAACGTTTGGGACATATCAATTTGGCCTGTCCGGTAGCGCATATCTGGTTTCTCAAATCGTTGCCCTCGCGTATTGCCACCTTGCTCGATCTGACCCTGAAAGAACTGGAGAAGATCCTTTACTTTGAAAGCTATGTGGTGATTGACAAGGGCACGGTACCGGGACTGGAGAACAATCAGGTTATCAGCAATGACAAGTACGAAGATCTGATGTCCCGCTATGCCGGCCAGTTTACCGTGGGAATGGGCGCCGAAGGCATTCGGGATCTGCTGGCCGGGCTTGATTTGAACCAGCTGGCGCAGTCTCTGCGGCAGGAGATGGTGGAAGCCAACAGTGATGCCAAACGCAAGAAAATGGCCAAAAGGCTCAAGGTGGTCAAGGCCTTCCAGGAAAGCGGCAACAATCCGGAGTGGATGATTCTGGAGACCATTCCGGTTCTGCCGCCGGAACTGCGTCCCTTGGTGCCGCTGGACGGTGGCCGTTTTGCCACATCGGATCTGAACGATCTGTATCGGCGCGTCATTAACCGTAACAATCGTCTCAAACGCCTGTTGGAGCTTAAGGCGCCCGATGTCATTGTCCGCAACGAGAAACGCATGCTGCAGGAATCGGTGGATGCGTTGTTCGACAACGGCCGTCGGGGACGCGCCATTACCGGTTCCAACAAGCGTCCTCTGAAATCGCTGTCGGATATGCTGAAAGGCAAGGGCGGACGATTCCGTCAGAACCTGCTGGGGAAACGCGTCGACTACTCCAGCCGTTCGGTTATCGTTGTCGGTCCGGAGCTCAAACTGCATCAGTGCGGTCTTCCCAAGAAGATGGCACTGGAGCTGTTCAAGCCGTTCATCTATCACAAGCTGATTGAACAGGGACATTGCGCCACCATCAAGAGCGCCAAAAAGATGGTGGAGAAGGAAAAAACGGAGGTTTGGGATGTCCTGGAGGAAGTGATTCGTGAACATCCCGTCATGCTCAACCGTGCTCCGACACTTCACCGTTTGGGGATCCAGGCCTTTGAACCGGTGCTTATAGAGGGCAAGGCGATTCAGCTGCATCCACTGGTCTGTACCGCCTTCAATGCCGACTTCGATGGCGACCAGATGGCAGTGCATCTGCCGCTTTCGATTGAAAGCCAGATAGAGGCGCGGGTATTGATGATGTCAACCAACAACATCCTTTCCCCCGCCAATGGCAAACCCATCATTGTGCCTTCCCAGGATATGGTCCTGGGCCTGTACTACCTGACTCGCGAACGACCTTTCGCCAAGGGCGAGGGGAAAGTCCTTTCGTCCCCCGAGGAGCTGCAGATTGCCTATGATGCGGGAGAACTGGATCTGCAGGCCAGGGTTAAGGTGCGGATGGCTCCAACTTCCGCTGGAAAGCCTGTTCTCATCGAGACAACGGTGGGAAGGGTTTTGCTGTGGGAGCTCATTCCGCATACCATTCCCTTTGAGCATCTCAACCGGGTGATCGGCAAGAAGGAAGTTGCGGAGCTCATCGATATGAGTTTCCGTCTTTCCGGAGGCAAGGAAACGGTCATTTTGGCCGACCGTCTCAAGGAAACCGGTTTCCGGTATTCCACGATGGCGGGTATTTCCATCTGCCTTGACGACATGGTGATTCCTGAAAACAAGTCGGAATTTATTGAAAAGGCCGAAGAAAAGGTGCGGCAGATCCAGCGGCAGTATACCGAGGGCCTGATTACCGACGGCGAACGGTATAACAAGGTTATCGATATCTGGGCGAAATGTACCGATGAAGTGGCCAACACCATGTTGTCAAATCTTGCAGAAGAGACGGTGGTGTCGCCCGAGGGAGTGGAAGTCAAGACACCTTCCTTCAATTCCATCCATATGATGGCGGATTCCGGAGCGCGCGGCAGCGCCCAGCAGATTCGTCAGTTGGCAGGCATGCGCGGTCTGATGGCCAAGCCTTCGGGTGAAATCATCGAAACGCCTATCACCGCCAATTTCCGGGAAGGCCTGACCGTTTTGCAGTACTTCATTTCAACGCATGGTGCGCGCAAGGGCTTGGCGGATACGGCGTTGAAGACCGCCAATTCCGGGTACCTGACCCGGCGCCTTGTTGATGTTGCTCAGGATGCGATCATTACCGAGCAGGATTGTCATACGCTGAACGGCATTGTCATTTCGTCCCTGACCGAAGGCGGAGAGATTATCCAGCCCTTGGGCGAACGCATTCTGGGTCGTACCGCCCTGGAAGACATTCTTGATCCGGTGACCGGAGAAGTGTTGCTGGAAGCCAATCGGGAGATCGACGAAAACGCGGTCAAGCGTATTGAGGAAGCCGGTATTGACAAGGTCAAGATCCGCTCGGTTCTGACCTGTGAAAGTGAACGGGGAATTTGCGCCTGTTGCTACGGCCGTGATTTGGCCCGCGGCCATATGGTGAACCTGGGTGAAGCGGTGGGTGTCATTGCCGCGCAGTCTATCGGCGAGCCTGGAACCCAGCTCACCATGAGAACTTTCCATATCGGCGGTACCGCATCAAGCCGTGCGGAGCAGACCTCGCTGGAAGCCCGTTTCGATGGAAGTGCCAAATATATCGATTTGAATACGGTGCAGGATCGTCAGGGAAATCACATCGTTATGAACCGTAACGGAAGTATCGCGGTCGTGGATGCCACCGGGCGCGAACGGGAGCGTTACGGAGTTGTCTATGGTGCCAAACTGGGCATTCCTGACGGTGGACCGGTTAAGGCAGGAGATTTGCTGGCAGAGTGGGATCCGTTTTCCTTCCCGATTTTGACGGAAATTCCCGGTATTGTCGATTATGTCGACATCGTTGAGGGTGTGACGATGGAGGAACAGCTTGATGATGTGACCGGGCTATCCCGAAAGGTTGTCATCGAGTCGAAGGAACGCGGTGTGGATCGCCGTCCGCAGATTGTACTCAAGGATGCGGAAGGTCATCCTCTGAAGCTGTCCAACGGATCTCTGGCCCGCTATATGTTGCCGGTCGGCGCCAATATTGTTGTGGCGGAAGAGAGTGAGGTTGATGCTGGCGCGATATTGGCCAAGATCCCGCGTGAAACGACCAAGACCAAGGATATTACCGGTGGTCTTCCGCGTGTGGCCGAGCTGTTCGAAGCCCGTAAGCCGAAGGAATTTGCCGTGGTTTCGGAAATTGACGGGCAGGTCTCCTTCGGAAAGGACGCCAAGGGCAAACGCAAGGTGGTGGTGACGCCGGAGGCTGGAGATGTGTGCGAATACCTGATTCCCAAAGGCAAGCATATCAGTGTTCATGAGGGGGATCAGGTCAAGGCGGGAGAAGCGCTGGTGGATGGTTCCAGCAATCCGCATGATATCCTGCGGATTCTGGGCAAGCAGGAACTGGCCAAGTACCTCGTCGATGAGGTGCAGGAAGTCTATCGGCTGCAGGGCGTCAAGATCAATGACAAGCACATTGAGACCATTGTGCGGCAGATGCTGCGGCGTATCCGGATTACCTCGGTGGGAGGAACACATTTCCTGCTGGATGATCAGGTGGAACGGGCGGATTTTGAACGGGAAAACCGGCGGGCCGAGGCAGAAGGACGCCAGCCTGCCACCGGTGAGGCACTTATGCTGGGTATTACCAAAGTGGCCCTGTCGACAGAATCGTTTATTTCCGCCGCATCGTTCCAGGAAACAACCAAGGTACTTACCCAGGCTGCCATTGAGGGGCGGGTGGACTATCTTCGTGGATTGAAGGAAAATGTTATTATGGGGCGGCTTATCCCTGCGGGGACAGGCGTCTCCAAGTATCGGGCGGTGCAGCTGCTTGTTGAGGAAGAGGAAATGCCGCCGGAAGAGGCAGTTGCCAAGGAGGATGATTTGGATGAAGGGGATTCGCCGGAATGATGGCGAAAAGACCTTCGGGAAAATATTCTTGACAAAGTATTGTATGGGTCGATACACTTCGCAGGTTTCCCTTATTACCAGATAAAAGGGAAGAACCATAGGAAAAGAAACAAGAAATCCAGGGAGCAAAAGATTATGCCGACAATTAGTCAATTGATTCGCAAGGGACGCCAGTGCAAGGAAAGAAAATCGGCGGCCCCGGCGCTGAAGAACAATCCGCAGAAGCGGGGGGTATGTACCCGTGTCTACACGTCCACCCCCAAAAAACCGAATTCCGCCCTGCGTAAGGTTGCCAGGGTGAGGTTAACGAACGGGATGGTTGTGACATCGTATATTCCCGGAGTGGGTCATAATTTGCAGGAGCACTCGGTCGTGTTGATTCGTGGCGGCCGTGTGAAGGACCTTCCAGGCGTTCGTTATCATATCATCAGAGGAACTTTGGATTTGGCGGGTGTTAAGGATAGGATGCAGGGGCGTTCCAAGTATGGCGCCAAGCGTCCCAAGTAATGTGATTGGAGTAAGGTTATGCCAAGAAGAAGAGTTGTCGCGAAACGGGAGATCCTTCCGGATACCAAATACGGAGATCTCATTATTGCGAAATTTATCAACGTTATCATGTATGGCGGTAAAAAGAGCGTGGCTGAGCGGATCGTCTATGGCGCTCTGGATGTGATTGCGGAACGGACCAAGCAGGATGCGTTGGAGGTTTTTCGCAAGGCGATGGAAAATGTTCGTCCTTTGGTCGAAGTAAAATCTCGTCGTGTGGGTGGTTCGACCTATCAGGTTCCGGTGGAAATCCGGGCGGATCGCCGTAACGCTTTGGCCATCCGGTGGATCATGTCTTATGCCAGAGGACGGAGTGAAAAGAGCATGGAAGAGAAATTGGCGGCAGAGTTGTTGGATGCGTTCAACAACCGTGGCGCTTCGGTGAAAAAACGGGATGATACGCACCGCATGGCCGAAGCCAACAAGGCATTCTCTCATTATCGTTGGTAATTTCCATGTCGCGAACTGTCCCTCAGGAAAGAACGCGCAATATTGGCATCATGGCCCATATTGACGCTGGCAAGACGACGACCACGGAGCGTATTCTCTACTATACGGGTGTGTCTCACCGAATGGGCGAGGTGCATGATGGTTCCGCGGTCATGGATTGGATGGTGCAAGAACAGGAACGGGGCATTACCATTACATCGGCAGCGACGACCTGTTTTTGGAGGGATTATCGCATCAACATCATTGATACTCCGGGGCATGTTGATTTTACTGTCGAGGTGGAGCGTGCGCTGCGGGTTCTTGATGGAGCGGTAGCGGTTTTTTGCGCGGTAGGCGGTGTTGAACCGCAGTCTGAAACGGTTTGGAGACAGGCGGAAAAATATCACATACCGCGTATTGCTTTTATCAATAAAATGGATCGGGTGGGGGCCAATTTCGACCGGGTTGTGGAGATGATTTCCACACGGTTGGGGGCGAATCCTGTGCCCATTCAGCTTCCCATCGGTTCTGAAGACAAGTTTTGCGGCATTGTTGATCTGATAGAGATGCAGGCGGTCATTTGGGATGAGGATTCATTGGGTGCCAAGTTCCAGCGCTGCGAAATTCCCGAAGACATGGCATCGCTGGCCGCCAAGAGCAGAAGCGCAATGGTTGAGGAACTTGTGTCCCTTGATGATGCGGTAATGGAACGCTATCTCAATGAGGGAGATATCTCTTCTGACGAGATACGGCGTCTTTTGCGGGAAGCAACCATCAACTCGACAGTGGTTCCAGTGCTTTGTGGTTCGGCTTTCAAAAACAAGGGTGTCCAGAATCTGCTTGACGCGGTGGTGGATTACCTTCCTTCTCCCATAGATGTTCCTCCAATTGTTGCGGTTGATGCAGCCAGTGGAGAGGAGATCCGTTTGCCGTCCAATGATGATGGTCCCCTGGCGGCGCTGGTTTTCAAGATTATGACGGATCCGTTTGTGGGGCAGTTGACTTTCTTCCGTGTCTATTCGGGAACGATAGAGTCGGGGACAAGCGCCTTCAACGTCAACAAGTCGAAAAAAGAGCGTTTTGGGCGGCTTCTCAAGATGCATGCCAATAAACGGGAGGAAATTCAGGAAGTCTATTCGGGAGATATCTTTGCTGCTGTAGGAATGAAATATTCGACAACCGGCGATACGCTGTGTGATGAGAAGAGCCAATTCCTTCTGGAGAAAATAGAATTTCCCGAACCGGTTATTCATATCGCCATGGAACCGAAGACCAAGGCGGATCAGGATCGCCTGGGCGTGGCGCTTGGCAAGCTCGTTCAGGAAGATCCGTCTCTTCGGGTTCGGACGGATGAGGAAACTGGCCAGACGATCTTGTCCGGCATGGGCGAGTTGCATTTGGAGATAGTTGTTGACAGGCTGCAGCGCGAGTTTAATGTCGCTGCGAATGTGGGAGCTCCCCAGGTCGCCTATCGTGAGTCCATTACCGCTTCTACCGAAGTGCAGGGCAAATTTGTCCGGCAATCGGGCGGACGTGGGCAGTATGGTGATTGCTGGCTGCGTTTGGAGCCGCAGGCTGCGGGTGAAGGCTTCCTTTTTGTTGATGAAATCAAGGGCGGGGTTATTCCGAGGGAATATATTCCTGCTATTGAGCATGGGATCCAGGAGGCCATGAAAAGTGGCCCATTGGCTGGATTTCCGGTTGTGGATGTAAAAGTAAGTTGTTATGATGGTTCGTTTCATGAGGTCGATTCTTCGGAAATGGCCTTTAAGATAGCCGCCTCCATGGGTTTCAAGGAAGGCGCCCAAAAAGCTTCTCCGGTTTTGCTGGAACCGGTCATGGCGGTGGAAGTACTTGTTCCAGAAGAATATATGGGAGATGTGATTGGAGATCTGACGAGCAGAAGAGGAAAGATTGGTGGTTTGGAAAACCGCAGCGGGGGACAGATTATTGATTCTCAAGTGCCGTTGTCCGAAATGTTCGGTTATTCGACAACTTTACGTAATCTGACGCAGGGACGTGGTACGTATTCAATGGTTTTCAGCCATTATGACCAGGTGCCCAAAACAATCGCCGCTGAAATTGTGGCGAAGGGCAAAGTTTGAGTGCCAAGGGGCATTGAAGGAGGAATTGAGCGATGGCGAAGGAAAAGTTTGTAAGGACAAAGCCGCATGTAAATATTGGCACGATTGGGCATGTTGACCATGGAAAGACGACGTTGACGGCAGCCATTACGAAAGTTATGGCCGAGAAGGGTATGGCCCAGTTCCGTGCTTTTGATTCCATCGACAATGCGCCCGAGGAGCGGGAGCGTGGAATTACGATTGCAACGGCACATGTGGAGTATGAGACGGAAAAACGTCATTATGCGCATGTAGACTGCCCGGGTCATGCGGACTACGTAAAGAACATGATTACCGGTGCGGCCCAGATGGACGGAGCCATTTTGGTGGTTTCGGCGGCCGACGGTCCCATGCCCCAGACGCGTGAGCACATTTTGCTGGCTCGTCAGGTAGGCGTTCCTGCGATGGTCGTTTTCCTGAACAAGGCGGATATGGTGGATGACGCCGAGTTGATGGAACTGGTGGAGATGGAAGTTCGCGATTTGCTGTCGAGCTACAATTTCCCTGGCGACGAGATTCCCATTATTACGGGTTCTGCGTTGAAGGCTCTGGAAGGCGACAAGAGCGAGATGGGCGAAGGCGCGATTTTGAAGCTGATGGAAGCGGTGGACAGCTACATCCCCGAGCCTGTACGCCAGGTTGACAAACCTTTCCTGATGCCGGTAGAA
>JAILGY010000032.1:0-3185 GCA_024696325.1 bacterium
CTGCCCAGCGCCCCATGCAGAAAGCAGTGAAACACCGCGGCCTCCATGGACACCCGGATGGGGCCGAAGGGCTCGCCGTGCCGGAGCATAAGGCGTTGCCGCGCGCCCTCGGCCTCGGCCAGCATCAGGCGGGCGCTCTCCAGAAGCTCCCGTCCGTCTTCGGTGAGTGTGAGGGACCGCGCTCCGCGAAAAAAGAGCCGCGTACCCAGATGCTGCTCCAGGGCCGTGATGCGGCGGGACAGGGTGGCCAGCGGCATGCCCAGCCGCTCGGCGGCTCTGGTGAAACTGGCCGCATCGGCCACCTCCACAAAACAGGGCATGTCGGCGAGAAATTTGCGCAGGAATTGTTCCATTTTTAACAACACAGGTTGCAGGTTTCGTCATTGCCGTACGTTATCGACAAAGATATACTGCGCTAAACATCCGCGTCAACGGCGCGATTTGACCAACACCGACCCAAGGAGACCTGCCATGTCCGAACCCGTAACCCTGCCCCAGAATGTTCTCGACGCCTTTCACCTCATGTGGAACAATTTTCCCGAACCTGTGATGCTCACCCACAGAAGCTTTCAGGTCATGGCCATCAACCGGGCCTGCGAGGCACGCGGCATGAAGCCGGGCTTTTTCTGCAACAGACTGGGCGGCCCGGAACAGCACAAGGGCTGTCTGGCGCAAAAATGCGTGCGTACAGGCGAGACCCAGTACGTGTCCATTCCCCTGCCCGATCACGAGGCCGTGGGCTTCTGGCTGCCCATTGAGGGCTACCCGGATTTCTACCTCCACTTTGGCGTGGGCACGAGTCTGAACTACAAGACCGGAGAGCCCTTCGACATGTACGGCAGCCAGACCAGGGATTGAAACGCCGCCTCTTTCGCCCTCCGCCGGCGCATCGGCGGCATCATCCACAACCCATAATTCGTGGAGGAAACGCCATGAAAAAAGTATTGGCCATCAACGCAAGTCCAAGGAAAAACTGGAACACGGCGCTGGTTTTGGAAAAAACTCTGGAAGGCGCGGCCGAGGCGGGCGCGGAAACCAAACTCGTCCATCTGCACGGGATGAAGTTCACCGGCTGCGTCAGTTGTTTTGCCTGCAAGCGCATTGAAAAGACTGCCGACATTTGCGTGGTGAAGGATGATCTGCACCCGCTTCTAGAAGAGTGCATGGCGGCGGACGCCCTGATCGTGGGCAGTCCCATCTATTTCGGCAATCTGACCGCCTACGCCATCGCCTTTCTGGAGCGTCTCCTGTTTGCGGGCTACACCTACAGCATGGAGACGCCCAGCAAGTTTTCCGGCAAAATCGCCAGTGCTCTCGTCTGCACCATGAATGCCACCGAGGAGCAGATGCGGCAGCACGGCTATGAGGCGCTGATGGAGCGCTATGCGATGATCATGAAGACCATCCTGTGCGGCCCCGCCGAGTGGCTCGCCGTGACCGACACGCTGCAATATACCGATTACGGCAAGTACATGAGCAGCATCTTCGACCCGGAGCACAAGGCGCGGATGCGCGCGGAGAAGTTTCCGCAAGATCTGGAAGCGGCGAGGCAGCTCGGCATGCGGCTGGTCCGCGCGTAGGGCGTCGGCAGGGACGAAGGAGCCGGAGACCCGTAAAGGGCGCAGCGAGGAACGCCGCGTTGTTCATGCACAGCGAGACATGAGGAGGCACAATGAACATTAGAGAGTACCAACCGAAGATCTTCAACATCTTCAGCACGCAGTGGGGGCTGGTGACTGCCGGGACCATCGACGACTTCAACACCATGACCATCGCGTGGGGCGCAATGGGCACGGTCTGGGGAACCGTCAATGAACATGCGAGGAACACCATCACCGTTTATGTCAATCCGCTGCGCTACACGTGGGAGTACATGAACAGGAACGACCATTTCTCCGTCAATTTCTTTCCTGAGAACTACAGGGAGGACCTGACAATCCTCGGCAGCAAATCGGGGCGTGACGGGGACAAGGTGGCCCTGACGAAGCTGACCCCCAGGGCCGTTCGGCACGGCGTCATCTTCGAACAGGCGGAGATCAACTTCGTCTGCAAGAAACTCTATTGGCAGGACATGCTCATCGAAAACATGTCCGAGGAGGTTGTCAACCAGTACAGGACCGTCGGAATGCCGCCGCACCGCATGTACATCGGCGAGATCGTGGAGGTGATCGAAAAACAGTGACGTTCTTTGCGACATCAGCCACACCCCATAATGCTCCGGGGAAAACACCATAAAATGTATTGGCCATCAACGGCGGTCCGGTAAAGGGCCGAAATACCGGCAGGCTGCGGCAGACGGCCCCGTGGGGACGCGGTTGGAGGTCGCGGAGGACGGAACCGGCATCCCGCAATCACAACGAGGAGACAACATGGAACGCAAGATAACTGTGGATAAGGAACGGTGTGTACACTGTGGCCTGTGCGTCGGGGATTGTGTGGCCTACTGCCTCGAACTTGGCGATGACAAGATGCCGCGATACCGGGAGGGCGCGGAGGAACGGTGCATCGTCTGCCAGCACTGCATGGCGGTCTGCCCCGCCGGCGCGCTGTCTTTCGGCGGCCTGAACCCGGATGACTCCGCACCGGTTGCCTGCGGCGACAGCGATGCGCTGCTGCGGCTGATCCAGTCAAGGCGGAGCATGAGGCATTTCAGGGACGAAGACATCCCGGCGGAGGCCCTGGCGAAAATAACGGCGATGCTGCCCTTCACCCCGACCGCGAGCAATGCAGACAGCCTGCATTTTTCCATTGTGGCGGGCAGGGAGAAAATGGCGGCGATCCGGCGGGCCACCTATGCGAAGGAGCCGTTCGCCAATATGGGCGACTCTCCGGGGATGCGCATCTACCGGGAGAAAATCGCGGCAGGCGAGGACATCATCTACCGGGACGCTCCGGTCCTGATCGCGGTAGCGGCCGAAAAGGAGCGGACGGCTCCGCCCCATCATGGCATTGTCGATGCGGCCATCGCCCTGACCTTTGTCGATCTGTATGCCCAAAGCCTGGGGCTGGGCGCAGTGTGGTGCGGCCTGGCGCTGCATGCGGCCCTGCAAATCCCGGAAGTCCTGGCCCTGCTGGAAATCCCGGAGAAATACGCCCTGTGCTACACCATGCTGCTGGGCGTTCCGGCGGTCAAGTATGCCAGGACAGTTCAACCGGAACCCTTCAGCATGAAAATTTTGTAACAG
>JAILGY010000063.1:0-18673 GCA_024696325.1 bacterium
GTGCCCAAGTGGAGCCGTGAAAAATTCAATGTTTTTGCCGAAGCCAGGGACCTCTCAAAGTGGTTCACCCGCCTGCGTCTCGATGCCTACTACCAGAAGACCATCAAGCACATGGAAAACTTTGTCGGTGATTATACCGACGGCGACACGGTGGAAGTGGACAATTTTGCCCGTAACTATCTGAATACCACGGGTGCTTCCCTGCAGACTGACTGGCAGCTTGGTTCTGCCAATCATCTGATAGCCGGCTACGAGTTCAGCTATGATGACATGGACTCTGTCAACCGGAATTATATGAAGATGAACCAGATGATGGGGATGATGTCCATGAAGATGGACTACTTCCGCGACAAGCTCTATGAAGGCAACCAGATGACGCATGCCCTGTTCGCCAATATGGAGACGCAACTGCCCCGGGACTTTGCCCTGACCTACGGCGTGCGCTGGACATGGGTAAAAAGCGAACTCGAAAAAGCCAATGCCTTCAGGACGGGTTCCGCAGGCATGTACAGGGGCAGCATTGCCACGATGACCATGTTTGATGACGACCATAAACCTGTCGATGACGATGCAAAGGTAGGCAGTGACAGTTATTCCCGTCCTGTGTTCAACGTGGGACTGGTGTGGAGCGGTATTGAAGACCTTGCCCTGCGTGCCAGTTGGGCCCAGGGTTTCCGTGCCCCGAACCTGACCGAAAAATTCATCGGCACGAGCATGGGGCAGACCGGCGGCACGACCTACGGCAATCCCGACCTTGATCCTGAAACATCCAATAACTTTGAAGTCGGCGCCCGCTGGAATCATGGCCCCGTGTTTGCGGACCTGGCTTTCTTCTATTCCATTGCAGACGATTACATTACTTCCCGCCGGTTGGCAGACACTTCCAACTACATGTACATCAATGTCTCCAAGGCAACGACCTTTGGCTCGGAATGCACAGGCAGCTACAAGATAGATACTTTCCTGGGCATGTTCCAGCCCTATGTCACACTTACATGGATGCGCCGGGAGTATGACTACGGCGACGGCTTTAAAACCTATGATTCCGGCACGCCCGAATGGTTTGGCCGTTACGGCGTCCGTTACAGAAAGCCCATTAATGATTATGTGGGCCTGCGCTCTGACGCCTATGGCCGCAGCCAGACGGCTACCAAAACCGCATATTCCGATGGAACCAAAGATGCGATCGGCGGATTCACCACAGCCAACTTTTCCCTGGGCCTGGACTTTGGCAAGAAGCAGGAATTTTCCCTTGATGCCGAAGTGCTGAACATCTTCGACAAACGCTATCAGTACAACTACGCCATCCTTGAACCTGGCGTGCATGCCAACGTGAGACTGGGCTACAAATTCTAGTCCTTGCGGGCGGCATTCTCTTTCCGGAGCTGTGGCTCTTGTGCCCTGCTCCGGGAAAGGGCAGGAAAGGAGGAAGGGTGGACAGCGCCCTTCCTCCTCAGAAAAATTAACATGCATGGAATCGATATGTCCTTACTTTCCCAATGGTCAGCCCGTGAACTGGTAGTCATAGGCATTTTTGCCGCGGTCTCAAAGGTAACGACGTTGCTTGTGGCCCTTGCCGGAGGCGGCATGAACCCCCTAAGTCTGATGGGCAAGAATCTTGTTTTCACGACGCTTCTCATTGTCATGCTCTGCAAGGTCAGCCGGCCGGGAACACTCACGCTTTTCACCGTCATCAACAGTATCGTGAGCATGCTTCTTATGGGGGCCAGCGTTACTTTGCTGCCTCCGCTGCTGGCCGGAGCGTTGCTGGGGGAACTTGCCATGTGGCCAGGGCGGAACAGTGCCGGTTTATGGCCAAAGGTGGCCGCTGCGGCCGTGTTTGATGCCGTTACCAAAGCGCTCTCTCTTGGGGTTTCCTATCTGCTGACCCGAGAGAATGCCGGCATGATGATCATGGTCGTTCCCTTTGTCCTCATAGGATACATGGGATCTCTGGGAGGACTGTACACCGGCGTGCATGCCGTAAAGGAGCTGCGTCATGCAGGTATCATCCGCCAGTAGGTTTCTGGGCATGGGCGGATCCGTCGCTCCGGATTCGGGATATGATGCCCGCGCCCGGATGGTCATAAGTCTTTTGGCTTCTGCCGTGACCATTATCATTTCTTCGGTAGAGGGGCAGCTGGTGCTTTTGGGCGCATCACTGTTTTACGCCTTGTCCATCAGGCGCTTCAAGGCGCTTGCGATTGTCTATCTGTTCGTCGCGTTCATGATGGGCCTGGCAACGCTCTGCACCTGGGGCTTGTCCAGTGTGGCTCCATTCGTCTCCTTCACTTTCAAAGGATTGGCCGTACCCTTCATGCGTGGGCTGGTTATGCTCAATGTCGTGCTGCCTCTTGCCCTCACATGCCGCATACAGGACCTGCTCACCGCGCTCAAAGGACTGCGCTTGCCGTTTTGCATCTATCTCCCTGGCGCGGTCATGATCCGTTTCATCCCAACGTTTATGAACGATATCAAACAGATATCTGAGGCACTTCAGATCCGTGGCTACACCTTGACACTTGGCGGGATGTTTCGCCATCCCCTGCTTGTGCTGAGGTTGCTTTTTACGCCCTTGCTTTTCCGTTCGCTTCGCACGTCGGAAGAACTGGGAATTGCCGCGGAGCTCAAGGGTCTGGATGCCCAAAGCCGTTTTGTACCCTACCGCAGTCCGGTATGGAGCAGAAAGGATACGTTCCTCGTTGTGGCAGCCCTGACGGTTGTCGCCGCCGCCCTGGCCTGCCATTACCTGTTGGGCAGGGTCCCTGCGGCAGGGCACATGTAGGAGGCTCCATGATACGCTTTGTGAAGGCCACCTACACCTATCCGTTCCAGGAAAAGCCTGCCGTCCGCGGCGTAGACCTGCATGTGCGCCCGGGTGAGCTTGTGCTTGTCACCGGCGAAAGCGGCTGCGGCAAAAGCACGCTTCTGCGTTTGGCCAATGGATTATGCCCGCAGTATTTTGGCGGCACACTGGAAGGAGATGTCTTTGTCGGCGGCAAAAGCACGGAAGAAATGCCGCTCAAAGATATGTCGCGCATGGTGGGCACACTTTTCCAGGATCCGGAACAACAGTTTTTTGCTCTTGAAGTGGAGGATGAACTGGCTTTCGTTCACGAATGGCGCGGCACTCCGGCGGCGGAAACGCGCAGGAAGATAGCGGAAGCATCGAAGGAATTCCTTTTGGAAGATCTGCTCGGCCATTCGATACATGAACTTTCGGAAGGGCAAAAACAGAAAGTGGGTCTGGCATCCATCTTTTCGCAGGAGCCCGGAGCGCTTGTCCTCGATGAGCCTACGGCCAACCTTGATCCCGAATCCACGGTGGAACTCGCGTGCAGGCTCGGCCGGCTGAAGAAATCCGGCATGGCCATTCTTGTTGTGGATCACAGGCTCTACTGGCTGGAGGATGTCGCGGACCGTGTAGCCGTAATGAGGGAAGGCGTCATCGTGGCGCAGGGCGCATTTGACATGCTGCATGACGGCTCCCTGCGTTCTGCCTACGGGCTGCGGGCGTCCCATGTGGAAGACGTGCGTTCAACTCTGCCCGAAAGCGCTCCTCCAACGAAGAGCCCCTGCGCGGGCGAAAAGGGTCTGCGCGTCGATGGACTTCGCTTTGCGTACAAGGGGCAGGATCCTCTCTACGACAGGGCAAGTTTTTGGCTTGGGCAGGGAGTTACGGCACTCATCGGCGGAAATGGAACAGGCAAGACGACACTGGCCCGTCTGATCACCGGATTAAACAAGGCGCAAGAAGGCGCTTTCCGCATCAACGGGATCCTCTTTCCTGCATCGGAAATGCTTCGCCATGTCGGTATCGTCCTTCAGAATTCAGACCATCAGCTGCACATGCGCACTGTCGCGCAGGAAATCGACGTATGTCTGGCCTTGGCCGAAAGATTGCGGGGCTGGTCGAAAAGCAGGCGGAGCAGGGAGGAACAAAGGCGCTCTTTGCTCAGGCTTTTTGATCTGGAGCATCTTGCGGACAGGCATCCCCAGTCTCTTTCCGGGGGAGAAAAACAGCGTCTTGTCATAGCCTGCGCTTTTGCCAAAAAGCCCTCGATTCTCATTCTTGACGAACCTACCAGTGGGCTGGACGGCGGCAATATGAAGCGCATTGCCAAAGCTCTTTCCCTGTTGGCGGAGCAAGGGGCGTGCGTGCTTGTCATTACCCATGACCTGGAACTTTTACAGGCTTCATGCGGCGCAGCCATTCGCCTGCCTTTAAACGGTCATTAAAAACATCGGGAGATCATTATGCAGCATGAAGGAATTCAGGATGTCGTCGCAGAAAAAAAGGAGTTTGTAATGGAGCTGCTGAAGCAACCGCGTCCATGGATGCTTTCTTCTCTGGCGCAGGAATGCGGCCTCACCGAAATGGAAGTCGCCCGGGAACTGCCCAGGGACATGTGCACAGTAATAGACGGCGGGGATTTTGAAGAGATTTGGGGCAAGATCGGCGAATGGGAGAAAGCCACGTTCATCGTGCAGCACAGCGGACATGTCATTGAGGTCCACGGCAAGATCAACGCCGGCAAAAATGGGTATGGTTACTACAACATTTTCGGAGACGAAGGGCTGGGCGGGCATATCAAGGCGGACGCCATTGCCCATATAGCCTTCCTTTCCATGTCGTTCATGGGAAAGGAAAGCCATTCCCTTCAGTTCTTTGGCGCAGACGGCAGCGTTATGTTTTCCGTTTACCTTGGACGCAGGAATCACGAAATCATCCCGTCTGTGCGCGAACAGTTCTTGTCCATGAAGGCCGCGGCCATGAACAAAACTCTAAGTATGAGGAGAACAGCATGAAACTTCTTGTCGTTTATTCTTCCATGACTGGCAACACCAGGAAAGTTGCCGAAGCTATCGCCGGGGCCGTTCCTGGCAGCGTTCTGCTGCCCGTGGAAGCGGAGCCTTCCCCGGATGGTTTTGATCTTGTGGCAGCAGGATACTGGGTTGACAAAGGCATGCCCGATGCCAAAAGCCGTGCCTGGCTGGAAAAAGCAAAGGGGTGCCGCATGGCCCTTTTCGGCACGCTGGGAGCCTGGCCGGATTCTGAACACGCGAAGGCGTGCATGCGGCGTGCGGCAGAGCTTGTGGAATCTCCGGAGAGGGGGAATGTCGTATGCGGTTCCTGGATATGCCAGGGGCGCATAGCCCCCCGCGTCATTGAAGCCATGCAGAAAATGGCGCCAAACGTCCATCCCATGACACCGGCGCGCAGAGCGCGCATCGAAGAAGCCGCAAAGCACCCGGACGAGAGCGATCTTGCTTCGGCAAGGGAATTTATTGCCCGGACGATACGTGCTCTGAAGCTTCAGGCATAAACTTCAACCAGATGCCCTTTGCAAAATGAGGGGCAAGGCAGGTGCATCATGGATTTTATGGCAGTGTACAAGACAATCGGGCCGGCTGGCTGCGCTTTGGCGGCCGTGGCCCTCATCGGGGTTTTCCTGGCTCTCAAAACCTATATCTTTCTTGTTGTGGTCTGGCGGGAATTTCACCGGAAAATTCCGGAGATGAAGAGGACGGACAACTCGGGGGAATGCATGGCCTATGATGGGGATAATCCGCTCATCTGCATTATCCGCGACATCGTGCAGACGCATGCGGAACACTCCGAAGACATACGTGCGGAAGTCGCCTACCTTTTTCACCGCAATTTTGAAAAGGTTACGCGGGAACTCTGCTATCTCAGGCTGATTTCCGTCATGTCGCCCATGCTGGGCCTGCTGGGAACCATATTTGGCATGGTGGCCGTGTTCGCAGCCATCGGGCGGAATGGCGGTGCTCCGGATGCGGCCATGCTGGCAACGGGGATAGGAGAGGCGTTGATAACCACGATAATGGGGCTGTGTGTCGCCATTCCCGCGTTGATGGTCTACTATTTTCTTATGCTGCGTTTCAAGGGATTCCATATCGAGGTCGTGGAATACAGCTACAGGGCGCTTGAGTTTTACCGTCAACGGAAAAGCGGGCGCTTGTACGGCGGAGACAACAATGTTTGATTTGGATGATGAGCCAAGCATCGACTTGACGCCGTTGATAGATGTCATCTTTATGTTGCTGATCTTTTTCATCATGACGACGACATTCAGCCGCCCCGTGCTGGATATACTGCTGCCTGCGGCGGACAATGCGGAAACATCGCACGAGCGCCAGGAGCAGATCATCACCATAAAAGCCGACGGCTCGCTTTTTTATGAAGGGCGGCAACTGCAGAAAGGCGATCTGGCCTCTGTGATGGAAGCGCGTCCGGAAGCGATCCTCAATCTGTATGTCGATCAAAAGACCCCCTTTGAAGCCTTTGTAGATGTTGTTGATGTTGCCAAGGTAAAGAAAGGAGGGCGCTTTGTCATCAGCACCCAGTCTGGCACAAACTGACGCTCTCCATCCCGCCTGGTGCATGTACGGGGAACGCGCCAGGCGAAAGAGCCGCAACTGGGCCGTCTTCGGTATGTTTGTCATGGCGGCACTGGTCTGCGGCATTCTTTCCGAATACCATCCCAGGACCATTTCTGTCGCTCCTTTGGTGCGTCAGGAAGTCATGGTGATGGAAACATACGAACTACCTGTGCCGGAGGCGGTTCAGGAGGACAGGCAGGAAGAGCCTGCGCTTGCCGTGGAAAAGAAGTCGGCTCTTGCCCCACCTCCCGTGGAAAAGAAAAAAAAGGCCTTATCTCCTCCTAAGCCCGCGAAGTCTGTGCCGCAGCCTAAAAAAACGGTGGCGGTGAAGTCCAGACACGTAGTCGCGGATGCCGTTTCCAGCGAAGGGACGGTCAAAAGTATTCCGGTGCAAAAGCCGGCAAGCCAGGCAGTTCCCGCAGCCGGCGAGGCGGAACGTGCAGCAGCCGGGAAATCGGCGCTGCAAAAGCCATCGGGACAGGCTGTCCCTGCAGCTGCGGGAAATGTGCAGGCTGACGCGGAGAGGAGCAAAGTTCTCGCCAGGGTTCTTCAGGCTGTGGAGCGGTATAAAAAATATCCCAGGGCAGGGCGCCTGGCTGGAGCGGAGGGGCGGCTGGTACTGACCGTAAAGATCGGCACCGATGGAAAAGTTGCCTCGTGCAGCGTGACTTCTTTCTCGGGGAAATCTGTCCTTGATGCGGCTGGCGAACAGCTTGGCAAGAAATTGGCGGGGCTGAATGTCGGGGCAAAAAATCCCATGACCATTGTCGTCCCCGTACATTACCGCCTGACCGACGATTAAATTCCTTTTCCTTTCTTCCTGGCAACATTTATGAATTGGCACGATATTTCCCAGAAAAAGCTTATGCCTGCCCGGGAGCCGTCCATGCCGGATTTGGGAGAAGTGCTTGCGCTGACGCTTCCGCAGATGGGGCTTATGCTCTGCCATCTTGCCATATCCATGACCGATATCTGGGCGGCAGGCATGCTGGGAGCGGAGGCGCAGGCTTCCGTGGGCGTCGTTACGCAGATATTCACCTTGCTCATGCTGCTGACTTCCCTCATTGGCAGCGGTTGTATGGCTACGGTGAGTCAAAGCCTTGGGGCGGGGCTGGAGCAGCGGGCGCATCGCTACGCCGGATTGATCATCCTGCTTTCCGCAGGCGGCGGCTCATGCGTGGCCGTGGCGGCACTTTGTGCCGAGCCAGCGCTGCTTTCGACCATGGGCATACGGGAAGAACTCCGTCCCGTGCTTTCGGTTTTCTATGTGGCATATTGCTGCCAGCTTCCGTTTTATTATGTGCTCATCATGATCAATTCCATTTTCAGGGCGCATAAAAAAGTCCTGCTTCCCGTATTGACCTTGTTTGGCATGGCATTGATCAACGGCATCGGCAACCTGGGTTTTGGACTTGGATTTTGGGGAATGCCCGCCTTTGGTGTGGCTGGAATCGCCTGGACAAGTTTTGTCACGGCAGTTTTGGGCCTTGCGGCCAATGTGGCCCTGGCCGTCCGGTTTTCGCTGCTTTCCCGATTTTCCTTCGCCCCGTGGAAATGGTGCCGCCGGGCCATGCCGTATATATTTCGAGTGGGCGTCCCTGCGGCTGCAGGACAGATCATCATGCAGGCCGGAAGCCTCGTGATACTTGCCGCTGTCAACGCGCTTCCAGCAGGGAGCACCGCGGTGCTTGCCGGCATGAGCCTGGGGGCGCGGGTTCATTCTTTCCTCATGTTTCCGCTGGGGGCTTTCAATATGTCCATGACCATACTCGGCGGACATTTGCTTGGAGCGGGGAAAAACGCCGCACTTTTTGCCTTCGGAAAGAGAACGGCTGCCATCACCGGGCTTGCGCTGGTTATCCCTTCTGCGTTGCTGTGGCTGCTGCGCGAGCCGGCAGCGTCGCTGTTCTCCGAAGAACCTGAAGTCATAGCCCAGGCTTCGGATTATCTGCTGTTTGCCTGCCTTGGAGGACCGTTTGCCGGGATGATGGGCATTTTGCACGGCCTTTTCGCCGGCGCCGGCGCAACGGCACTGTCCTGTCGCATAGGAGCCATTACCTGCTGGATTATCGCTTTGCCACTCGCTTGGGTGGGGGGCATCGTACTGGGCTGGGGAGCCCTGGGCATATATGCTGCGGGATTTGTCGCGCAGGTTGCAGGGGCTGCCTGGAGCGCTTTGGCTTTCCGGCAGAAAAAATGGCTTGAATTCGGCATGAAAGGACGGCAGAAGTTCCGTAAGCCTCTTGAGACATAATGTTGCTGTTTGAACAAGGCGCCTGTTTTCGGTTATGCTTTTTTGTGTAAAAAAATAAGGCCTTTTTCAGGTATCTCGTCTTTGGTGAGAGGGGAATCCTCCATTTGCCCGGCTGCTTGCGATGTTTGTTGTCACCGTTGCCCTGCTTGTTCCGCCATTTCAGGCCTATTCCTACCTTTGGCCCTTTGGGGATGAATGTCCGCCACGGCCCGGCCTGCTGCTGAAAGTGCCGCTGGGACCACGCCATGTGCCAGGTTGCCTTTTGAACGCGGATGGTGCCTATCGCGACGATCTGCGCGCGGTGGAGCATTGTTCAAAAGATCCGCTTTTTCCGTCTTCAATGATCGCTTTTTTCGAGTGGACGGCCCGCTACTATCACGCGCATCCGGGAGAAGTGCTGGCCACCGCCCTGCCTGCGGCGATTCTTTCCGGCGCGCGGCGTGTTGTTGCGCCAGAGATGGTGTATGCGGCCTCTGCAAGCGATACCCTGCCTCGCGGCATCTGTATGCGTCGTATCCTCGAATGGCTGCGTGGCAATGGCCCCGCAACCGGCGCCCAGTTACGTGCCCGTTTCCCTTCGGGGAGTGTCTCGCTTGCGCGGCTTGTGGCAGAAGGACTGGTGACGAAGCAAGTCCTTTCTCCGAATGTTGCCGCGTCTCCACCTTCATTGCCGGACGTTGAATCGTTACGCCTGACCCATGAGCAGGAAATCGCGCTGGCGCAGGTGCGTACAGCGCTTGCCGCAGAAACCTTTGCGCCGTTTTTGCTGTATGGCGTCACCGGCAGCGGCAAAACCGAAGTGTACCTGGAGGCGGTACGGGAGGCCCGGCGGCGGGGCGGCACGGCCTTGGTGATGACGCCGGAAATCGCACTTACGCCGCAGCTGGTGGAGAGGTTTCGGGAACGGCTGGGCGATGGCCTGGTTGTGTTGCACTCCGGCCTCGCGGAGGGAGCCAGGCAGGCGGCGTGGCAGGCGGTGCAAAGCGGTGCGGCGGATGTGGTCATTGGCACTCGTTCGGCAGTCTTTGCGCCGTTTGAGCGACTGGCATTGGTGGTGGTGGACGAGGAACACGACTCCAGCTACAAGCAGGGGCAGGGCCTGCGCTACAATGCCCGTGATCTGGCTCTGTGGCGGGCCCGCAACGACGGCGCGGTAGTGCTTTTGGGAAGTGCAACCCCCTCTTTGGGCACCTTTCTGCGCGCCCGGCAGGGGAAAATGGGCCTTTTGAGGCTGGAACGCCGGGTGGGAGGACGGCCTCTGCCGGAGGTGAAGCTGGTGGATCGCAGCGGTGGAAAGGAGCGGGGAGCCTTAAGCGATGAGCTGGCCGCTGCGCTGGAAGAGAACCTGGAGCGTGGGGAACAGTCGCTTTTGCTGTTGAATCGGCGGGGATTTGCGCCTTTTTTGCTCTGCCGGGATTGTGGCGCGGTGCCACGTTGCCCCAAATGCGAAATCTCCTACACCTACTACCGCCGTCGCAATCTGCTGCGCTGCCACTACTGCGATACGACAGTGCCCTTGCCCGACGTCTGCCCGCAATGCCGGGGCACGCAACTGATTCCCTGCGGCGCGGGGACGGAGCGTTTGGAGGATGAACTGGCCGCCCGTTTTCCACAGGCCCGAATTGCGCGCATGGACAGTGATACCATGGCGCGTCGTGGCGCGCATGAACAGCTCGTGGCGCAAATGCGCACCGGCGAAGTGGATATTCTTCTGGGAACGCAGATGATTGCCAAGGGCCACGATTTTGCCCGGGTAACGCTGGTTGGTGTTCTGGATGCCGATGCCACGCTGTTTTTGCCCGATTTTCGCAGTACGGAGCGGGCTTTTGCCCTGCTGACCCAGGTAACCGGCCGGGCCGGGCGCGGCATGCTGCCGGGGCGGGCATTGATTCAGACCCGCAATCCGGGTCACTACGTCTTCAACTGTGTGCTGTCCCACGATTATGAGGCATTTTTTGCCGAGGAATGCCGTTTCCGTCAGGAGATGGGCTATCCGCCTTTTGGGTATCTGGTGAATCTGGTTGTGTCGGGAAGCCGCGAGGAACAGACGGCCGAGGAGGCGGCCCGGCTGGCGCGTGCTTTCGCCGAAACGGCCTTGCCCGAAGTGGAGATATTGGGCCCTGTGCCTTGTTTGCTGAGTCATCTGCGAGGCAAAAGCCGTTTCCAGATTTTGCTCAGGGCGCCACGCCGAACTCCTCTGCATCAGACGCTGGCCGCCCTGGATCAACTGCGTTTGCCTTCGGCCATTCATCTGGTGGTGGATGTGGATCCGATAGACATGTTTTGATTGTTTTGTGTGATACTCCTTCCTAAGTTGGCACATTCTTTTATTTCGCCTTAAAATACTATTATTCTTGACAAGATGCCGAAACGGTGCCTTATTCTTTTCGTGCGTTTTCCGTGTGGTATTCGCGAAAAAGTGTGGCATTCAGTGTGGCATTTTGGGGGCGATATGTTCAATTTTCAGAAGGTGAAAAACCTGAAGCCAAAGGACAAACCGTACAAATATACGGGGCGCTCCGAGGAAGATAAAACTGGCGGCGGCAATGACGGCAATGGGCGGCTGTATCTGTATGTGACGCCGCAGGGCTCAAAGCTTTGGCGGATGAACTATCGTTCCCCGATTGATAGCAAGCAGAAAACCATGTCCTTTGGGGCTTTCCCCGAAGTGAGCATTGACGATGCCCAACAGGCTCGTGATCGTGCTCGCAGGATGTTGAAAACCGGCTTGGATCCCATGGAGGAGAAGAAGAAGGAGAAATCTGAAACCCGGCGTAAGGCGGTTACTTTCCGAGAGCTGGCCGAGAGCTGGTATGGGCGCAAGGCCAGAGGATGGAGGCCAAGAACGGCGGCGCTGTATCGCTCGTGGCTGGAGGGGACGATCTATCCTGTCATTGGTGAAGTCGCGGTTTCGCTGCTGGAAGATGATCCGCCACGTATTTTGGCTATAGGCCGGGGGTGTGAAGAGAAAGATTCCCAGAGGGCGCATGGCTCGATCCGTCTTGTCGCGCAGGTCTTTGATGACGCCATAGCGGATGGCCTATGCCGCCACAATCCAGCGGACCGGCTGACCAAGATGCTTACGAAAAAACAGGCTGGGCATTACGCCGCCATCATAGATTCTCCGGAAAAATTGGGAAAGATGCTGGTCTCCTTTGAACTTTATCCTGGTACGGAAGCCGTGCGCTATGCCTTGCAGCTTCTTCCCTATCTGGCTGTCAGACCAAGGGAATTGAGAGAGGCAAGATGGGATGAATTCGATCTGGATGCCGGCATGTGGACAATCCCGCCTGCAAGGATGAAGCAGGGCCGTGAGCACCTGGTTCCCTTGGCAAGCCAGATTGTGGCAACACTGCGTGAGCTGCGAGCGCTGGAACTAAGCGGCGAATACCTTTTCCCTTCCATAAAGCGAGACAGAAACGGCAAGGAAAGACCGTTGGGAGAGACTGCTTTCAGTTATGCCATGAACTCTCTTGGTTATGGTGGAGAGCAGACGGCGCATGGATTCCGGGCGACGGCACGGACCATGCTGCACGAGCGGCTGAATTGTTCCCCGGATGCCATTGAAGCGCAGTTGTCCCATAGGGTTCCTGACCGTTTGGGGCCTGCCTATAACCGTTCTCAACATCTGGAGAAGAGGATCCTCATGATGCAGGCATGGGCGGACTACCTGGACGGACTGAAGGCACAGGCAAGAGAGGAATGACATGGATTTTCGTCTTTGTACCATCCGCTACACTCGCTACACCTGCTACTTTTTGTGGGTGGCAGACAGTTTTTTCTGTTCTTATACCCCTGCTACAGTCGCTACCCCTGCTACGTTTTCAATTTCGATCCTTATACCTAGAATCCATTTAATCCCTAGAATTCAATAAGAGGGAGGCATGAAAGGAGAATCCAGAATGGACGGACAACAAATGGACAGAGAGCGGACAATTTACCGGCTTGACGACGTGGCGGAAGAGCTGCGTTTTGGCGTTGTACCAGCTCTGGCGGCGCTGGAGGCGGCGCTAACGAATATGTCCGACGAGAACGAAGCGGACGGGGAAGGCGGAATTGCCGACCAGCTTGGAGGAGTGCGCGCCCTTGCCTGCCGGACACTGGAGAAGTTGCGGAAACAGGCAAACCGCATTTGGCAGATAAAGCAAGCCTCTTCAGATCTGGCGATAGACGTTTATGAGAGGACAGCGCTAGCCATGGAGGGAAAGAGTTTTGACGAAAAGATTGTCATCTGGCGGCGGATAAGGGAGGCGTTAGGGGAGCCGGTGACGGAGTAACGGTTCTTCTCAGTCAGTCGCGGCAGGCGGAAAACCTTGCCGCATCGATCGCCCGGTCAGGCGCGGACCGATCATCCGCGCTGGCAAGGGAGACTTCCATCTCTCCCGGACCGGGCGTTGCTTCATGATGGACCCCTGATGGAGGGAGTACATGAGGACAGAGATCTTTAGTTGTGATTTTGACATTGGAGACGAAAACCATTGGTGTCTACTTGATGAAGGCGCAAAAAGACATGGCTTGCCACGGGGAGAAATCCTCTTCGTGTTTCGGATAAGCTTTCCCGACAACAGGAAGGACCGTTCTTGCGTGGTGCCCACCGTCCATAATGACGGCGATAATCTGCTGGATACAGCGTCAAGTTGTGTGAGCTGGTATTCGGAAGAGCGCCCTTCATGGGATGCGGATGTAATGGAGGGTCGTATCAACAGGGTAAGGCGTATGGACAACGTGACCGAGTTCTTACCATGGAAAAAGCCGGAAGACGAGCGTTTGACAACGCTCTTCACCAGAGAGAAGCAAATCCCCGCTTTTGTGGTGGCGGTCGCCGCTCTTCAGGATGGTTTTGAGACCATCGAGGCCGCGGCCGTTTTTATGGATGGTGATGAGCCTATAGATGAAAGCGGCAGGATGCGGAATTTTTTCCGCACGATCTCCCGGAGGGCAAAGGAAGGCAAGGAGCTTCCAGAGATGGTAAAGCTGAAAGCCGAGCTGGAAACGGAGCAGAAGAAAAATCTGGATCTCTTGACAGAACTGAACAGAGTGAAAACGGAATTGGAGCAAGTGAAAAAATTTGAAGTTCTTCCCGATGGGGTTGGTTTTCTGACAGGGCTGGTACTCCGAAGGGCGAGCGAGGGAAAATCCCAAGTAGAGATCGCAAACGAGCTGCTTTCCGAAAAATACTCTGCATACACACATCCAGACGCGCAGAGAAAAAAAGAAGCAAAAACTTTCGGTGTTACCCGCGGAATAGTTGGGGCGTTTCTATGTCCTATACCGGGAGAAAGAAGTTTTGATAAGTACACGGATTCACTATTTAAAATGGCACAGGACGGGCAGTGAATATCCCTGGTTAAGCGCGCTTTCCCCCAGATCTTCCCCGGATAATGTGCCATTTTCCCCCAGATCTTCCCCAGATTGCAAAAGAAAACGAGAGGTTATACGCTTTCTGGTACGGTGTAGACGAAATAGGCTGAAAGGGCACAAGTCATGAAAAACACTGAAGAAAGGAGGTGAAAAGACATGACGATGAGGCAAACGGAAAAGATGGTTTCTTTGGACCCACAAGCTTTGACTGCGGAACAGAAAGCGAAGCCCAAAAGACGGTATATGCGGGCGGTTGACGCCCGTGAATATTTGGGTGGCGTCAGCAGCAGCGCGTTTTGGAGCTGGGTGCAACAGGGCAGGCTAGCGCCTGGAAAAAGGTTAAGTTCTCATTTTGTTGTGTGGGATGTTGAGGATCTTGATCGATTCGTAAGGGAATCGGAAGACGCAAGCGAACCCTCCAAGACATGGGGGCAAAACAATATTGAGGAGTTGATTGCCAAAAAGAAAGCGGTGCAGGCACTCGAAGACTGTGAAGGCGGTGATGCGGCGTGAGGGCTGAAAAAAAGGAAAGAGCTCACATCGGCAAAATGTGAGCTCATCCGGCATGGAGATTTAAATCACATGCACTGACTCGTATCAGAGCATATATCACAAAAATCTTCGTGTCTGAAGCCTTCCGAAAGCTGAAAAACCAGTAAGTCATTGAACTTGTTACAAACAATTTTTTTCAAAGGCGCGTGTGTGTTGCCGTGGTGAAGTGCGTTCGTTCAACACACGGCGAGACAACGCGCCGAGGAGGGCATTGAATGAACAAGAACGAATTTCATGTTGGTGAAGGACAACAGCCGGTGCCGCTTGCGGCTGGAGCGCTGGTAGACAGGCACATGATCGGAATATCTGCTTTCAAGATGATTACCGCTGCCGGGTTGGAAGTTTCTCCCGGAGAATGCCTGCCGGGCACCCGTAGGAATGGCGTCAAATGTGCGGGCGGTGGTGTGGGCGGCTATACCGTCACCGAAACGGCCCCTGCATTTGTGTATGCCTGGGGCGATGGGTTGAGGGGCGTATTTCCTGGGGCGGATAACGGCGCGGAACGCTCTCCCGTTATCCTGCTGGGCAGGGTTGATGCACCGTATCACGATGCAGCATGACAAAAGCTTCTGGGCGTTCAGGCCAAAAGACCAAAGCGCCCTTTTACAATTTTGGAGTTGAAAGATGACCGATAACGGATGGGCGGCTGCAATGGCAAAGGTAAAGGCGACGCAGGCCGGAGAGGTTCAAAAGACCGGAGGAACAACGGTGGCGGTTGAGCTGGTTGATAGTTCAGACGATGTTTCCGCCGGTGGTAATGCAGGAGTTCCCACCATGCCGGAAGGTTACGCGAATATTCAAGCGGCGATGTGGGAGCTTCTACAGGATCGGGGAAGCGCTGTTGCCCTGAGTAAGGTGAATGTGACGCCGGGCGTATGGCATAGGGCACCCCTCAAAGGAGAAAAGGATCGTATTTCTTACAAGCTGCTCCTGAAGGGCCAACGGATAATGGCGTTGATTGACCGCCACATTTACGGCGAAGAGCTGGAGAAGGTGCCGCTGACGCTAGACGGCAAACCGATTGAAGATCGCTTCACTCCGGAAGATCTGCAAAAGCTGGAGAAGTTGTCGCGGGAAGAAGAAGAGAACGACCGAAAAAACAAACTCTGGCTGGCGGATTATGGGCGGAAGCTTCAGGGGAGGCTGTCCAAGCCAATTGAGAATCAGCCGTATTTAAAGGCGAAGGGCCTGAGTCCGGAGGATATTCCCGGATGTCTTCAGTTCGGCAACGTCGAGGATTATTGGTTTCGCCTGCCCTATGGCGATCGGAAGTGGCTTTGCCTTCCCTGGGACGGGCTGTTTATTCCGATTTATTCGGAGGAAGGCTCATTGCAGGGTTTCCAGACGATTGAAGCCAAGCGCGGCGAAGATGGCAAATTTGCCAAACGTACATTTGGAGAGGCAACCGGAGGGCGGCTGGTTTTCCCTGGTAAAGACGGCGAGAAGGGGCCGCTGATTCTGTTGGAGGGAGCCGCGACGGCTGCCAGCACGCACAGGCACACAGGTTATGAATGCTTTTGGTGTGTGTCTGCAAAGGCCCTGAAGGAGCGGGCACTTGAAGCGCGGCGGCGCTGGCCTGAGAGGCCGATCATTATCGGCGCGGACAACGACATGGAGAACGAGCGCAACGGCAAGGGCAACGCGGGCAGGAAGGCGGCTGAAGATGCCGTCAAAGCGGTAAGTGGTGCGGTTGCTGTTGCGATGTGCCCGGCGATGGATGGCAAGAATACCGACTTCAACGACTGGGACGTGGCCGGGCAGGCTGATGTTATCAGGGCCGTTATCAACAATGCCGTCGAAGAGGCATTGACGCCAAACGGGGTGGGCACAGTGGTGGCTGATGACGGACCTATTCCGCTGAGAAGGCCGCCAGAGAAGCAGGAACCGTACCCCACCGGCACTTTCTTCGAGTTTGCCCAGACGGTGGTTGATGTGGCCACGTATACCGACTCGCCCCAATCCATGGTTGGAAGTACAATACTTGCGGCGCTGTCGCTCATGTCGATGCCGCTGGCGAATGTCAGAACGACGCAATTTATAACGCCGCTTTCCCTTTTCATGCTGACCGTCGGAGAAACCGGAGACGGGAAAACGACGGTGGAAAGCATTCTCTTCAAGAAGATCAACGAAACGGAACGGGTGCTTATCCGCGAATACGAGAACCGGCGCAAGGAGTATGAGATTGAGCAGGAGATCTTTGAAAATGATTTGAAGCAGCTTCAGAAGAAGAAGCTGACAAAAGCGGAATATGTGGAGCAACGCCGCGCTCTGGAAGAATCACGCCCCATAGCGCCGGTTGAACCCGTTCTTGTTACTTGCGACATGAATATTGAGGGCCTCTATAAAAGCTTGCGGTATGCACTGCCCTGGATTGGATTGATTACCGACGAGGGAGGGAGACTCTTCGGCGGAACCGCTTTTGCCAAGGAAAACGCGGTGAAAACCATTGCAAACCTGAGTTCGGTTTGGAGCGGAAAACCGCTGGACAAAATGCGCTACGGCGAAGGAGCCAGCAAAATCTATGATCGGAGGGTATGCGCCAGCATCATGATTCAGCCGGTTCTGGCGCAGGATGTATACGGAAACGAGCTATATGCTTCACAGGGGTTTCTGTGCCGGTTTCTTCACTCCTGGCCGGAGCCGCTGATGAAGCTGTCGGACCATGTGGACGTTGAGCGGCTCCAGTCAGTTCAGGATTTTTACCGGGCGTGTGAACGGCTCCTTGGACTTCAGGTGCGTCAGGATCCGGACAGCGGCGGAATCCTCTTTGACGAGCTGGCTCTTGACGATAAAGCGCAAACGGCGTGGAAGAGTTTCAAGGATGATGTGGAACACAACAGGGGGCGCGATAAAAAATACGAGGCCGTCAATGGCTATGCCAAGCGGGCGGCGGAACAGGCGCTAAGGATTGCGGGCTGCCTTTCCATGGCGCACGATCCCGCTTCAAGAGTAATAGGAAAGGAGACTATGGAAGCAGGAATCGTCCTTGCGCAGTGGTACCTTGACGAGATTCTGAGAATTGCCCTGGATGACATGACAAGCCCTGAGATTCTTCAGGCTGAAAACCTGCTCCATTGGCTTTGGGAGAAAGCGATAAAGAGAACGTCCGTGAGACAGGTTCTTCAGTTCGGACCGAATGCGCTAAGGGAGAAAGCCAAGGTGGAGAAGGCATTCAACACGCTCATCGAGCATAGATGGCTCATACCCATTGAGGGAGGTGCCGAAGTTTGGATGGGAGAAGGAAAACCGGCGTCTTTCGCCCGGAATGCGTGGACGGTGCGGGATGACATACCGGCCTGAAACAGATTTCAGTTTTATACCACCTGCTACAGCCGCTACTTTTGCTACGCTTTCAACCGGGCAATCTCCCGAAAATGTAGCAACTGTAGCGGGAGTAGCAACCAATGAGAGAGAAAAATACAGGAGTGCAAGGCAAAGCGTAGCAAGTGTAGCAATTGTAGCGGGAGCCGTAAGAGAGAAAAAAGCACCGCCTTCCCCTCTGTCCATCTTGCGGAAAGCTGGCCTTGTACCGGTGCTGGCCGGTGATTCTTTCGAGGTGCTGGGACTGGAGAACCTGCCGGAGGATCGCCGGGAGAAATGCCGCCAGTACTGCCGGGAGCATGAGCCGGAGATCCTTTCCGAACTGAAGACCGAGGAATGGTACTGGAAGGTTTTTCATCTGTCATGGCTGGAGGACGCTGGCCTTGCCCTTTCCCTGAATGAATTCCGCCAAGTGGAGTGGAAGATCCTTCCAGCCTTCCAGAAGATATGGGACTTGGGGCCGGAGCAACGGATCGCCGATACCGCCTGGGAATGCTGGCGCTACGCCTGCAAGCACCACAGGGAGATTTTGGCGGCGCTGGAGCCTTGCAAGGGCTGGAAGCCGTCTCAACCATCCGGAGGGTGTACTACTCTGGAAGAGTTCAACAACGAGCTGGAGAAGGAACGGCGGCGCGGTGTGATGACGTTCTGCCCGTTCCATGACATGTGGCTGCTCCGGAAAGACTGCCCGGGGTGGTGTGGCCGGTGGAACGAACCACTGACGAACGCAGAGCGGGAATACTGGGCGGCGCTTTCACCTTTTACCAGACCAAGGGCCGC
>JAILGY010000068.1:0-14361 GCA_024696325.1 bacterium
AACAGGACGCCAATCACAAGAGCGGCCAACAGACCGCCGCAAAAACAGGTAGCCAACAACGCTCCGCTCCGCTGTTCCTCTTCCCGTTCCTGATTAATGATGCGATATACCTGCTGTTCTGCCATAGTCCCCCCTTTGGAAAATCCTTTAAAAAGTGCCGGATTTTTCGCTTACGGCATCATCGGTACAAACATGTTTCGGCCTCGCGTCCATCCTCATGGATATTCCTATAAAAAAAGCGGCAAAAGCGCCGCCTTTTTCTGAAGTTTTTACCACTTGTTATATTTGATGATCCTTGAAACGGCTTCTTCCGCATCCGCGCGATCACCAAAAGCCGACAGACGGAAAAAGCCCTCGCCGCTGGGGCCGAAACCGCTGCCCGGCGTCCCGACCACGTGGCACCCCGCCAGCAGTTTGTCGAAGAACTCCCAACTGCTCAGATTGGCTGGTGTTTTCATCCACAGGTACGGCGCATTCACCCCACCGTAGACCGTAAAGCCGGCCTTGCCCAGACCGGAACGGATAATCCGCGCATTTTCCATGTAATAGGCGATAATCTCCCTGGTCTGTTTCCAGCCTTCCGGTGAATAGACCGCAGCCGCAGCTCTTTGCACCGGATAGGAAACGCCGTTGAACTTGGTGGACTGCCGACGGTTCCACAATTTATTGAGCGGTATCCTTTCGCCTTTTGCAGTACGCGCCATCACACCATCCGGAATCACGGTGAAGGCGCATCGCACACCGGTAAAGCCCGCAGTTTTGGAAAAGCTGCGGAATTCCAGCGCGCAGCGTTCGGCGCCAGGAATCTCGTAAATGCTGTGCGGAATTGCCGGATCGGTAATATAAGCCTCGTAGGCGGCGTCAAAAAAGAGCAGGGCGTCCGTTTGCAACGCGAAATCGACCCATTTCTTCAGGACCTCGCGGGAAGCAACCGCACCGGTAGGATTGTTGGGGAAACAGAGATAAATAATATCGGCGCGTTCTGACGGCAAATCCGGGAGAAAACCATTTTCTTCCAGGCAGGGCATATAGATCAAACCCTGATAGTAGCCTTTCTCATCGGCTTCGCCGCTGCGCCCGATCATCACATTGGTGTCATTGTAGACCGGATAGACCGGATCGCCCAGCGCCACCCGGTTGTCGAGGGCCAAAATATCCAGGATATTGGCCGTATCGCACTTGGCGCCGTCAGAAATGAATATTTCTCTTCCATTCAGTGTCACACCCAGCGGTTTGTACACCTTTTCAATCAGGGTCTCGATCAGGAAAGGATAGCCCTGCTCGGGACCATACCCGTGAAAGGTTTCCTTACGTCCCAGATCCTCCACTGCCGCATGAAAAGCCTCCAAAACCGCCGGTGGCAGCGGCTGGGTCACATCGCCTATGCCAAGGCGGATAATCTTCGCCTCCGGATGTTCCTGCGCGAAAGCTTTCACCCGACGACCGATTTCCGGAAAGAGATACCCCGCTTTCAGCTTCAAATAACTGTCATTGATTCTGGCCATTTCTCGTCTCTACCATCCTTCTTGTTCTTGGGCAAGACACCTGACGTGTCATGTTCTGTTCAATCCCGAGCATCCTCATTTGATGCCCAGCACATCCTGCATGTCGTAAAGTCCCGGAGCTTGTCCAGACAGCCAGAGCGCCGCCCGCACCGCGCCACGGGCGAACATGTCGCGGGTCATGGCACGATGGGTCACTTCGATACGCTCTCCCATGCCAATGAAGTAGACCGTATGTTCGCCGACTATATCTCCGCCACGCAGGGCCTGGATGCCAATCTCGCCGCGGGTACGTTCTCCGGTCTGGCCATGACGACTGTACACCGCAGACGAGGCAAGATCTCGCCCCAAAGCCTCCGCAACGACCTCGCCCATGCGCAGGGCAGTCCCGGAGGGGGCATCCTTTTTCCTGTTGTGATGCATCTCCAGAATTTCCACCTCGAAATCCGGTCCCAGCACCTTGGCCAATTCCTTCAGCATCCGCAGACAGACATTGACGCCCACACTCATATTGGGCGCAAAGACCACCGGAATTTCACGAGATGCGTCCTGAAGCTCCTTTTTCTGCTCCCCATTCAGCCCGGTCGTGCCGATAACCATGGGAACTTTCCGTGCGCGGCAAAACGCCAGATGTGCCATCGTTGCATCAACCGCGCTGAAATCAATCAGCACCGCACCATCCGCAGATGCCGCCTCCAACGAATCGAGCAGCGGCACACCCAGCGCGCCTCCTCCATCAAGCAGCCCCGCATCCTTGCCCAAATGCGGATGCCCAGCGCATTCGACCGCACCTGCCAACACTGCATCGGACGTTTCGCGAATCGCCGCAATCAGACGCTTTCCCATCCGCCCGGCCGCGCCTGCAACCACCATCTTGACCATTGTCCGTCCCCTTTTGTTGTCCGTTTTTCCAAGCGGACTGTCATCACCCTGTCAGATCAGCCCATACTTGCGCAAGATCTGGCTCAACTTTTCGCGGTTGCCGGCGGAAAGCGAAGAAAGCGGCAGACGCAGCACTTCGCCGCATTTCCCCATCATGGCCGCGGCCGTTTTCACGGGAACAGGATTGGATTCGAGAAACATTGCCCGATGAATGGGCAAAAGCTCAAGGTGCAGTTTGCGGGCCTCTTCCCAGCGGCCTTCGTTGACTGCCGCCACCAAAGCCTTGACTTCCCTCGGCATAATATTGGCGGTCACGGAGATGACACCCTTGGCGCCACAAGCCATCATGGGAAAGGTCAAAAAATCGTCGCCGGAAATCACATCAAGCTTATCACCCGCGCCGGCGATAATTTCGCTGATCTGGGTCAAATTGCCGGAAGCCTCCTTGATGGCGACGATGTTGGGTATCTCCGCCAATCGCAAAACCGTTTCCGCCGTCATGTTGATACCGGTGCGCCCCGGCACGTTGTAGAGCACCTGCGGCAAATGCACCCGATCGGCAATCTGCCGGTAGTGCAGATACAACCCCTCCTGACTGGGCTTGTTATAGTAGGGCGTGACCAGCAACACACCGTCTGCTCCCAGTTCTCGGGCGCGCTGGCTAATGTCTATCGCTTCGTGGGTGGCATTGGAACCGGTACCAGCCAGCACGGGCCGCCGCCCGTTCACCTGCTCGACGCAGGCGCGAATCACCCTGTCATGTTCGCCATAGCTCAAGGTGGCCGATTCACCGGTGGTGCCACAGGGCACCAGCACATCCGTGCCATTTTCAATCTGGAATTCGATGAGTTCCCGGTAGGTGTCCTCATCGAAACGCCCCTCGTTGTCAAACGGGGTTATCAGCGCGACCATGGATCCCCTAAACATACTTTTGCCTCCGTTCAGTCACGAAAAAATTTTCTTGAGATAAAAGATTGCAAGAAACGGAAAACAAAGAGGCTTTTTCCGTTTCAAATCGTCAGATATCCTCCGGAATGGTCTCGCCACGCACCAGATCTTCGAAGGTTTCACGCTGCCGTACCGTCATGACTCTTTCACCCTGAACCATGATCTCCGGCACCCGGGGCCGGCTGTTGTAGTTGGAGCTCATGGTAAAGCCATAGGCGCCGGCAGAGGTGACCGCTATCAGATCGCCCGTTTCGAAGGCCGGAATTTCACGATCCTGCGCCAGAAAATCACCGGATTCGCAAATCGGCCCAACCACATCCGCTACCATCGTGCCCCGTTCGTCCACACTGCGATCCACCGCCATCAAACCGTGGTAGGAGCCGTAGAGCGAGGGACGTATAAGATCGTTCATCCCCGCATCGGTGATGACGAACGTCTTGATCTCTCCCTTTTTGACATAGAGCGTCCGGCAGACCAGAATCCCGGCGTTGCCCACCAATACCCGTCCAGGTTCAAATACCAGCGTCACAGCCAAATCGCTGGTCGCCTTTTGGATTGCGGCGGCATAGTCTTCCAGATCGGGGGGCATCTCGTTATTGTAGGTGATGCCCAGTCCACCGCCCAGATCGAGATAGCGCAGATCCGCACCTTCGGCCTTGAGCGTACTGACCAGCGTGCGAATCTTGGCAATGGCATCCACAAACGGGGAAAGGCTGGTCAACTGACTGCCGATATGGCAATCCACCCCAACAACCTGGATATGCGGCAAACTCTGCGCCCGTTGATATTCTTCCAGCGCCTGAGCAATGTTAATGCCAAACTTGGCCTTTTTCATGCCGGTTGAAATATAGGGATGGGTCTGCGGATCAACATCCGGATTGACTCGCAACGCGATGGGCGCCTTCACTCCCAATGCTCCGGCTACCTCGTTGATCTTTTCCAGCTCGGCTGCAGATTCCACATTGAACATCATGATCCCGTTTTGCAGTGCTGCGCGGATCTCGCTTTCCGTTTTGCCTACTCCGGAATAGACAATTTTCCCCGGATCACAGCCAGCCCGGAGTGCCCGAAACAGCTCTCCTCCAGAAACGATATCAACACCCGCCCCAGCGTTGATGAACACCTTCATCACCGCCAGATTGCTGTTGGCCTTGGCCGAAAAACAAACCAAATGAGGCACCGCAGCAAAAGCCTTTTGAAAATGCCGGATGTGGCGTGCAAGCGTGGCGTGAGAATAAAGATAAAATGGCGTGCCTACCTTTTGGGCAATTTCCCTGACTGCCACATCCTCGCAGTACAGATCCTTTTCCCTGTAATTGAAATGATTCATTGTCACCTCGATTGTGGGAGCACTTCCGTCCGCAGCACACGCTCCCTTTCAGTTCTTTTTCGTTCTCTAGAAACTGGAGACCACATCCGTTGAATCCGCGCTTTCGACACGCTGATTGTTCACCCGCCATACCGAGCGAACAGTGTACACATATTCACCAGCTGAGATATTGCGATCCATGAACGCGCTATCCAGGCAAACCACATCGTTGATGGGGGTAGACGGAACCACCTCCCCCACCCTGCGGCGATAAATGTTGTAGCCGACAAAATCCGCCGTGCGCTGCCGCTCCGTAAGCGGAGTCCAATGCACCCGCAAACCCTCCGTGCGATGTTCCACCGTGGGATTGGCCGGTACCGGAGGAGCGGCGACAAAAACCAGATCCACCGATGCCGCATCACTGCGGCCGCTGGCCGCAACCGAGACTATCCGATACCGATAACCGGTATCGGCCACAGGAGGCCTGTCCTTAAAAGTCAGGCGATCATCCTCGCGCATCACACCTTCCAGGTACTCCAGATCCACATCGCGCAAGGGCAAATCCGAAGCGGCGCACTCGACGCAGCCGGCGTCAGGAGCAAAACTGTCCCGGTACAGATCAAAACCCCGCAAATCCGTTAATGGCGTCCCATCTTCGCGCGTTTTCGGCAAATCCCACGAAATCAGCACCGTTCCGCCAATCTGGCGGGCACTCACATGAGAAGCAGAAGCCGGCAACTGGCGCAAAGGAGGCCGGATCGGCCCCCGGACGCCGCAACCGGCCAAAAACATCAGAAAGCCCAGCGCCACAACGCTCCAGCACTTTCCCACCTTCCTCATGCCAACTCCCGTCTTGCCCGTTCAATTTCCCGGCGCACCGCTTCACGTGCCGTTCCGCCGGTAGCCGAACGTGCATTCACCGATGCCTCCAGCGTAACGCATTCATAAATATCCTTGTCGATCATCGGGGAAAAGCGCTGGTACTCTGCAAGCGTCAGTTCGGGCAACGTCTTGTTCTGTTCCACGCAGAAACGCACGATCTTGCCCACCACCTCATGCGCGGCACGAAATGGCAGCCCCTTGCGCACCAGATAGTCGGCGATATCGGTCGCAGTGGAAAATCCGCTTCCCGCCGCCCGCCTCATGTTCTCCACATTGACCGTCATGGCGGCAATCATGGCGGCAAAGATCTTCAAACTGCCCAGCAGGGTATCCAGCGTATCAAACAGCGGTTCCTTGTCTTCCTGCATATCCTTGTTGTACGCCAAGGGCAGTGCCTTCATCACGGTCAAAAGTGTTACCAAATTGCCATAAACCCGTCCGGTCTTGCCACGAATCAGTTCGGGGACATCCGGATTCTTCTTTTGCGGCATAATGGAACTGCCTGTGCAGAAGGCATCTCCCAAATCGACAAACGCGAAATTCGCGCTGGACCACAAGACCAGCTCCTCTGCCAGCCTGGAAAGATGCATCATGACCAGGGCCGCATTAGCGTTGAACTCAATGGCAAAATCGCGATCGGAAACCGCATCGAGACTGTTGCGTGCCACTTCCGCAAAACCCAGTTCTTCCGCGACAAATTCCCGATCGATGGGGAAGGTCGTACCGGCCAGAGCGCCCGCCCCCAAGGGCAGCACGTTGATGCGCCCCAGCGTTTCGGAGAAACGCTGCCGATCTCGGCGCAGCATCTCAAAATAGGCCATGAGATGATGCGAAAACAAAATGGGCTGCGCCGTCTGCAAATGGGTAAAACCGGGCATGACAACGTCCAGATAGCGCTCCGCCTGCTCAAGCAGCGCCGTCATCAGGCTCCGCAAGGCCTGCCGCACCGTTTCCACACCCTCGCGCAGGTAGAGACGGATATCCAGCGCCACCTGATCGTTGCGGGAGCGCGCGGTGTGCAGCTTGCCGCCCACCGCGCCAATACGTTCGGTCAGACGGGCTTCGATATTCATGTGAATATCTTCCAACGCCACCGAAAAGTCGAAATTGCCCGCCTCAATATCTGCAAGAATGGCCCGCAACCCGGTGACAATCTGTTCCTTTTCGGCTTCAGTGACAATACCCTGCCGCGCCAGCATGGTGACATGGGCAATGGAGCCCTCGATATCGTGACGGTAAAGCCGCTTGTCAAAGCCGATAGAAGCTGTGAATTCCTCGACAAACTTGTCGGTGGGCTGGGTAAAACGTCCCTGCCAGGGTTTGGTTGTCATGGCGCCTCACCGCTGCTTGGCCAGAAGGCCCTGGATCCGCAACCGCAAGGCGTTGATCCGGATAAAGCCGCCGGCATCCGCCTGGTTGTAGACATTATCCGCCTCGAAAGTGGCGAATTCCGGATCGTAGAGGGAATCCGTCTCGGACTTGCGGCCCACTACCTTGCAGGAACCCTTGTAGAGCTTGACTCTTGCCACACCGTTGACCCGCTGCTGGGTCTCGTCGATCAGGGCCTGCAGCATGACCCGTTCCGGCGCAAACCAGAAACCGTTGTAGATCATTTCGGCATAACGCGGTACCAGTGAATCGCGCAGATGCACCACCTCACGATCCAGCGTGATCGATTCCACCGCGCGATGCGCCTCTTCCAAAATGGTGCCGCCCGGGGTTTCATACACTCCGCGGCTCTTCATGCCCACGAAACGATTTTCCAGCAGATCGACGCGCCCAACGCCATGTTTGCCGCCCAGTTCATTGAGTTTGGTCAAAAGCGCCGCCGGCGTCAGGCGTTCACCGTTGATGGCCACCGCATCGCCCTTTTCAAACGCGATTTCCACATATTCCGGCTTGTCGGGAGCCTTTTCCGGGCTGACCGACAACACAAACATCTCCTCCTGCGGTTCAGCCCAGGGATCTTCCAGAATTCCCCCCTCGAACGAAATGTGCAGCAGGTTGCGGTCGCTGCTCCACGGACGCTTCTTGCTCACCGGCACTTCAATGCCGTGTTTGCGCGCATAGTCGATCAGATCTTCGCGGCTCTTGAAATCCCATTCCCGCCACGGCGCTATCACCCGGATGGAGGGATCGAAATAATAGTAGCCCAGTTCGAAGCGGACCTGATCGTTCCCCTTGCCGGTTGCACCGTGCGAAACCGCATCGGCGCCTTCCGCCGCAGCGATCTCCATCTGCCTTTTTGCAATAAGCGGCCGGGCAATGGAAGTTCCCAGGAAATAGCGTCCCTCATAGAGCGTATTGGCACGGAACATGGGAAAGACGAAATCCCGTACAAACTCTTCCTTCAGATCCTCAACGAAGCACTTGCTCGCGCCGGTACGGGCGGCCTTGTCCGGAATATGTCCCAGTTCTTCGCCCTGCCCCACGTCAGCGGCAAAAGCGATAACCTCGCAGCCATAGCGCTCAATGAGCCAACGCAGAATAATGGATGTATCCAGGCCGCCGGAATACGCCAACACGACTTTTTTGACTTCCTTCTCCCCCGCACACGCCATATGTCACATCTCCTTTTGCAAGACTTGAAAAATTGAAAATGAAAACCCAACAGTATGTTTTGAATACGCTTTGAAACGTTTTTCCTTTTCAGACATGGATCACACGGCTGTGCGCGATAAAGTCGTGCAAGCCGCGCCTGTCGGCACGCAACACGGCCGGCAAATACCCAAGAAACAACGGCAATGCCGAAAACAGTTTCATGATTTCCCGCAAAAAAGCCCGGAAATATCCCATTTCAAGGCCATCCATACGGATCACCTTGAGATGCAGCATCATCTTGCCCGGCGTCTGCCCACAACAGCCGGTGAAAAAGCCAAAGTAGGCCCACAGAACGACATACCCCATCCACTCTCCCCAGTATGCGGCGGCATCCTCCTCACCGCCCAGGGCAATCGCACAAAGTTCCAGCAGATATTTCATCCCTGCCAAAAGCAGGCAGACTAAAAAGATGTCCAGCATCAGAGCGGCAAAACGCGACCACAAACCGCCGGGCATCCATCCAGTTAGCGACGATGTCTTCTCCCCGTCCCCAACCGGTGGATCTTCCAGCAGAAAATCACCGCCGTCGCAAGCCCCCTGTCCATCGCTTGACACATCCGGGGACATTTCACTGCCGTCATTTGGGCAGCAGATACTCATTGCCAATGTCATTCCCGGTTTCGCATCAGTTGTACCATAATCGCCTTCTGCACATGCAGACGGTTTTCCGCTTCATCAAAGACCACCGAATGCGTGCCCTCCAGCACATCTTCCGTAATTTCCTCGCCCCGGTGGGCAGGCAGGCAGTGCAGTACCAGACATTCGGGATCGGCCACCGCAAGTGTCCGGGCGTTGATCTGGAAACCGGCAAAAGCCTGGCTGCGCACCTGCTGCTCCTGCTCCTGCCCCATGCTGGCCCAGACGTCGGTATTCAGCACATGCGCGCCACGAGCCGCCTCAAGCGGATCGCGCACCAGTGTCACCTTGCTGCCACGTTCAAGAGCCCGCTTCCAGATGGCGGCATCCGGTTCATAGCCCTCCGGCGTGGCCAGACGCAGTTCAAAACCCAGCATCATGGCCGCATTGATCCAGCTGTTGGCCATGTTGTTGCCGTCGCCTATCCAGCAGAAAACCAGATCCTTCAGCGATTTTTTGTATTCCAGCACCGTGAAGATATCGGTCATGACCTGGCAGGGATGCAGCAGATCGGTAAGTCCGTTGATCACCGGAATACTTGCCCAACGCGCCAACTCATCCACCGTCTCCTGCGCAAAAGTACGGATCATGATACCGTCCACATAGCGCGACAGCACCCGGGCGGTATCCTTCAGCGGCTCGCCACGTCCCAGCTGGGTTGCCTGCGGATTCAAAAACAGCGCATGACCGCCCAGTTGTGACATACCCACTTCAAAGGACACACGGGTGCGCGTTGAACTCTTCTCAAAGATCATTCCCAGCGATTTTCCGGCCAAAAGCGGATGCGGCTCATGCCGTTTTACTCTCCTCTTCAGATCCGCCGCCAAGGCGAAAATTTCTTCCAGTTCCTCCCGACTCCAGTCGGCAATCGAAATAAAATCCTTTTTCACACCCGTTCCTTCCCTTGAACATCTCCAAAGACAATCCATCACGGCAAAGCCGGACTTTCCAAAAGTACAGCAAGGCTCCTCACCGCGAATAATACTCTTGCGCGTTGTTCTTTCAGCCCTGTGCCGACAGAATATCGTCCAGCACCGTAATCATTGCATCAATCTCACCAGTGCTGACAATCAACGGCGGCATGAAACGCAACACCTTTTCCCGCGTGCAGTTGAGAAGCACTCCTTTGGCAAGCGCCGCCTGCACCAGAGGCGCTCCCGGCACCTCAAGCTCCATCCCGACCAACAGCCCCCGTCCACGCACCTCTTTCACCAGAGCCGGATATTTGCCGCGCAGTTCCTCCAGCCGTGCCACAAGATGGCGGCCAGATGCCACGCAGTTGTCCAGCACGCCGTCTTCCAGCAGGCTTCTGATGGTGGCACAACCGGCGGCTGTCGCCAGAGGATTGCCGCCAAAGGTCGAACCGTGCGTACCGGGCCCGAAAGAAGCCGCCAAAGCTTCCCTCGCCAGCATCGCGCCGATGGGGACGCCGCCGGCCAATCCCTTGGCCAACGTCATAATATCCGGTTCAACGCCCTCAAGCTGATAGGCAAACAGTTTGCCGGTCCGGCCGCAGCCGGTCTGGATCTCGTCGAAGATCAGCAGAACGCCGCGCCGGTCACACATCTCGCGCACAGCCTGCAGATATCCCGCAGGAGGTACGTTCACCCCGCCTTCGCCCTGAATCGGCTCCAGCAAAACCGCGCAGATCGTGTCGTCAAGAGCCGCTTCCAGAGCTGCGGCATCACCATAAGGCACATACTGGAAGCCCGGCAAAAGCGGATCAAACCCAACCCGGACCTTTTCCTGACCGGTAGCGGTGAGCGTTGCCATGGTCCGGCCATGAAACGAGGAAAGCGCCGTCACGATGCCGCTGCGATCTTTCCCATACTGGTCATGACTGTACTTGCGCGCCAGCTTGATAGCGGCCTCGTTGGCCTCTGCGCCGGAGTTGCAGAAGAAAACCCGATCGGCAAAGGTTTGGGCGACCAGCAGTTCCGCCAGTTCAATCTGGGGGGGAATGTTGTACAGATTGGAGCAATGAAGCATTGCGCGCGCCTGTTTTTCAATCGCGTCCACCACTTTGGGATAGGCATGCCCCAGGGCGTTGACGGCGATGCCCGCCACAAAATCAAGATAACAACGCCCGTCCGCATCCCAAACTCTACATCCTTCACCCCGCACCGGTACTACCGGGATACGGGAGTAGTTGCCAAACAATACTTTTTTGCCCAAATCGATCCATTCCTGCGACGTTTTCATACGTTTTCCCCATAGGTAATTTCGGTACCAATTCCGTGATCGGTAAAAATCTCCAGCAGACAGGCATGTTCCATACGCCCGTCAATGACATGCACTTTGGGCACGCCTCCCTGCAGGGCTTTCAAACAACAGTTCAGCTTGGGAATCATGCCGCCGGTAATAACCCCCTCCTCGACAAGTTTCGGGATGGAAGATGCTTCCAGTTTTGAAATGAGTTCTCCCTGGCTGTTTTTGACGCCTTCCACATCGGTCAGCAGAATGAGCTTCTCTGCCCGGAGCGCCGCTGCCATTTCGCCCGCCACCAGATCCGCGTTGATGTTGTAGGTTTCCCCCTGCAATCCGCAGCCGATGGGCGCAATAACCGGGATGAAATTTTCCCGGCTGACCAGGGACACGATTTCCGGGTGGATTTCCGCCACCTCTCCGGCCAGGCCGGCGTCAATGATCTCCGGAGCCAGCGTCTCCGGATTGACGACCCGCAATTCCAGCTTGCGCCCGACGATCAGATGATCGTCCTTGCCGGAGAACCCGATGGCGCGTCCGCCAAAGCGGTTGATATTGGCGACAATCTCCTTGTTCAGCTTGCCGCCCAAAACCATTTCCACCACGTCCATCGTCTCGGGGTCGGTTACCCGGATCCCCTGGATGAAGGGCGTATCCTTGCCCAAAAGTTTCAGCATCCGTCCGATCTGCGGCCCCCCGCCATGTACAATGACCGGGTTGATGCCGATATATTTAAGCAGCACCACATCCTGAGCAAAACGCTCCTTGAGATTCTCATCCGCCATGGCGTGACCGCCATATTTGATGACGATGGTACGTCCAAAAAACCGCCGGATATACGGCAAGGCTTCCATCAAAATCCGTGCTTTTTCAATCGTCGTTTTCATGTCCCCGATCCGTCTTAGAGCGTTGTTCCCCTTAAAAATTACAAAATATAACGCGCGACATCATCGTCCTGCGAAATATCCTCCAGCCGGGCACGTACATAGTCCGCATTGATGGTAATGTTTTTCTCGGTCCGGTCCGGCGCATCAAAGGAAATTTCATCCAGCAGCTTTTCCATGATGGTATGCAAACGCCGTGCGCCGATATTCTCCATGCGGTTGTTGACCGCCGCCGCCGTGCGGGCGATTTCCCGGATGGCGCCGTCCTCAAAATGCAGCCGGATCCCTTCGGTCGCCATCAGTTCCTCATACTGGCGCAAAAGCGCGTTGCGCGGCTCCGACAAAATCCGGATGAAATCATCCTCCGTGAGCTTGTCCAGCTCCACCCGAATGGGGAAACGCCCCTGCAGTTCGGGGATCAGATCGGAGGGCTTGGCCACATGAAAAGCTCCGGCAGCAATAAAAAGCACATGATCCGTTTTTATCGGACCGTACTTGGTATTGACCGTTGCGCCCTCAACAATGGGCAGAATGTCGCGCTGCACCCCTTCCCGGGAAACCTCCGGACCATGTCCGCCTTCGCGGCTGGCGATCTTGTCGATCTCGTCGATAAAAATGATTCCGCTCTGCTCGGTGCGTTCCTTGGCCAATGCCGCCACCTTGTCCATATCCACCAATTTCTCGGCCTCGGCCTCAATCAGCACCTCCCGGGCCTCGGACACTTTCATATGCCGCATCTTGGTCTTTTTCGGGAAAATGCTGCTGAACATCTCGCGCATATCCATTTCATCGCCGCCCTGCGCCGTAAAGATCTCCATGGTGGGCATGCGGGTTTCCTGAGTCTCCACTTCCACCATCCGATCTTCCAGGTGCCCCTGCCGCAAGAGACGGCGCAACTTTTCCCGGGTGCCGCTACGGCTCTCGGCCCCACCCGTCGTTTCGTCGGATTCATCCTCCTTCTTGCGTTGGGATGGCAGCAACAAATCGAGCAGCCGTTCCTCGGCCAGCTCCTCCGCACGGATGCGGACACGCGCCTCCTCTTCCTCGCGCACCATGTGCACCGCCAGTTCCATCAGATCGCGCACCATGCTCTCCACATCGCGTCCGACATAACCGACTTCGGTGTACTTGCTGGCCTCCACCTTGATAAACGGCGCCTGCGCCAGCTTGGCCAGCCGCCGGGCGATTTCGGTTTTTCCCACGCCAGTGGAACCTATCATAATGATATTCTTTGGTACGATTTCATCACGCAGATCATCTGCAACCTGACGACGGCGCCAACGATTCCGCAAGGCGATGGCCACGGCACGTTTGGCCTTGTTCTGGCCAACAATGTAGCGATCCAGCTCGGATACGATTTCACGGGGAGTAAAATTGTTCACGGCAACGTCTCAATGGTTATGGTGTGGTTGGTATAGATGCAGATGTCGGCAGCGATCGTAAGAGAGCGCTCAACAATGTCCCGCGCCTCCAGCGTGGAATCGCCCAGCAATGCACGGGCTGCAGCCAAAGCATAGGGGCCTCCGGAACCGATGGCAGCCACCCCATCATCAGGTTCAATAACATCTCCTGCCCCGGAGAGAATCAGCGTGGTCTGAGCATCTGCAACAATCAGCAGCGCCTCCAGGCGGCGCAAGATTTTGTCGGCACGCCAGTCCTTGGCCAGTTCCACTGCCGCCCGTACCAAATTATCCTGAAATTCCCGCAACTTGCCCTCAAAGCGGTCAAACAGGGTAAAGGCATCCGCCGTACTGCCCGCAAATCCCGCCACTACCCGATTCTCGGCAAGCCGCCGGACCTTGCGGGCGGTCCGTTTCATGACCGTATTTCCCATGGTCACCTGACCGTCACCGCCGATGACCACCTTCCCGTTTTTACGCACACAAAGAACGGTCGTCCCTTCAAACATGTGACCTCGCACTGACAACAAAAAGAAGCATGAACGTCATTATTGCTTCAAAATTTCCGAAAGATGGTCGTTTAAGACTGCGCCACCATAGCGCGCACCAGCCCTTCCGCCGCCTGCAGGGCCGCATCCAGCTGTTCGGGACGATTGCCGCCCGCCTGCGCGAAATCGGGACGTCCGCCGCCCTTGCCGCCGACCAGCGCAGCCAATTCCCGCACCAGATTGCCGGCATGAAGTTTTCCAGCCAGATCTTTGGTCACACCGGCCAAAAGGCTCACCTTGGCGCCATCCGCGCAGCCCAGTACAACCGCGCCGGAACCCATCCGATCGCGCAGCTGGTCCACCATATCCCGCAGGTTCTTCGAATCGGAGGCCGCAACCCGCGCCACCAGCAGCTTCACACCCGCGACATCCCTCGCCAGATCCAGCATATTCCCCGCCTGCTCGGCGGCCTGCTTGCCCTTGAGCTGCTCCAGTTGGCGTTCCAGTTCCTTTTCATGGTCCAGCATCTGCCGCAAACGAACCGCCAAATGGGCCCGATCGCTTTTGAGCAGGGCCGCAGTCTCGTCAAGCAGGGCCGTCTCACGCTCCATGGCTTCAATGGCA
>JAILGY010000074.1:0-2753 GCA_024696325.1 bacterium
CAGATTCCGCAGATGATGGGCAGTACGATACAGTGCCTTGACAGGGATACAGCCGCAGTTCAAGCAAACGCCTCCCAGCCTGCCCTGCTCCACCAGCGCCACCCGAGCGCCCCGCATTGACGCGCGAATCGCCGCAGTGTACCCACCAGGTCCTCCGCCAACAATCACAATATCGTAACGTGTCATGAATGTTCTTTCTTAAATTGCGCGCAGAAGTTCTCCAACAACGCTGTACTTCTTTCCCCTTGCGCCTCAAAAACCAGCTGACGCCGTTCATCCCCCAGGTAAGAAAAATGCACGCTTATTCCCTCCCGGCTCCGGTAATCAATGCGTTCCGCCCATTCCACCACAGTCACAACTTGCGCATTGAGACATTCCTCAAATCCGATATCCTCCAGATCCATCTCGCCATCCAACCTAAACAGATCAAAGTGGCACAGATCCAAACGGCCGGGATAAACATTCAGCAAAGTGTAGGAGGGACTGGTCACTACCATCTCTTCTTCACCGCGCAAAGCCTCGCCAATACCCTGGGTAAAACAGGTCTTGCCGCTTCCCATTTCTCCAATCAAAAAAACCACATTCCCCGCCTGCAGCAGAGAACCCAAGATTCGCCCCGCAACACGGGTTTCTTCGGCAGAAGCACTTATAAAACGCATCGAATCCACATTTTTTAACAGTTCACTCATAAAACTGCTTCTTGGAGTTCCTTCATGGTTTCCGGCAGCAATTCCGCCACTTCACAGGCGGTCAATCCGGCCACTCCCTTGACTGCCGCCAGCCTGTCCGCCGCCGCGCCATGCAACCACACGCCCAGTGCAGCCGCTTCGGCGGGTTCCACACCTTGAGCTATCAGACCAGCGATAAGACCGGTCAACAGATCTCCCATGCCGCCGCACGCCATGCCCGGATTGCCGGTCGTATTGATTGTCACCTGGCCAGAAGGGCTGGTAATAACCGTTCCCGCGCCCTTTAAAACCAGCACAACGTCGAACTCACAGGCAAAATCCAGCGCCACGCCAATACGATCCGCCTCAATTTCCGCAATCGGTTTGCCAACAAGACGCGCCATTTCTCCGGGATGCGGCGTCATCACCACATGCCGAGACTGGCGGTTTCGCAAGACTGAAAGGTTACTACATACAATATTGAGCGCATCGGCATCCAAAACCACGGGTAACGCACAAACTTCCAGGAGCCTGCAGACCAGTCTCTCTGTCGTTTGGGCAGTTCCCAAACCCGGCCCCAGAGCCAGCACCTGTTTCCCATTCAGCAGAGTTAATATCTCATCACAGGCTTCAACACCCAAAAAACCGTTTCCTGCATCCGGCAAGGGGCAGGTCATTGGTTCAATCAACCGAGATTCCAGAATGGCGTTCAAAGAAGCCGGGCAAGCCACCGTTACCAAACCAGCCCCCGAACGCACACCCCCCAGCGCAGACAGCATCGCAGCGCCGCTCTTCCCGGTGGAACCCGCGACGACCAGCATATGGCCGAAACTGCCCTTATGACCGGCCAAAGGGCGTTTGGGCAGCAGGCGCACCGCATCTTCGGTGGTTATTGCTCTAAAAGTTCCAGAAACAGATTCGAGCAACTTACGGGGAAGCCCAATATCCACTGTTCGGATTTCTCCTCCCAAAACCTTGCCCAAGCCCGTCATCTGCCCCACCTTGGGAGCGATAAACGTCGCCGAACAGGCAGCCCGGATTCCACAACCCAAAACCCGGCCGCAATTTGCATCGGTTCCGGAGGCGATATCAACCGCGCCCACCGCTGCACCGGAGGTATTGATCCACGTTATGACCTGCGCAAAGTGCCCTTCCACATCTTTCGCCAATCCGTTACCGAAAATGGCATCAATTACCACCGCGAATCGCCCCAAAGAAGCCTTTGTTGCCTGAAACCGCTCCTCGTTGGCGGCAAAATGCACCGTCATATCGGTTTTCAAAAGAATTTCAAGGTTGATACGGGCATCGCCACCAATGGCTTCATGCTCCGCCAGTACCAGTACCTGCACCTGCCAGCCCCAAAGTTCCAAATGGCGGGCAATCACATAGCCATCGCCACCATTGTTGCCCTTCCCACACACCACCAAAACCGGGCCAGGAAAATACTTATGGAAAAACTCATGGAAAAAGCAGGCTGCTCCCCGGCCCGCATTTTCCATTAAAACCACGCCCGGAACACCATAGTGCTTAATGGCTTCTCCATCCAGGGCCCGGGCTTCTTCAACCGTCAACAACTTCATAAGCGCTCCACTACCACCACGGCCAAGGCATAATCGCCATCGTGACTCAGCGACAAATGCAGCGTGGAAAGCCCCCGTTCCTGAAAGATGGCCGCGGCACGTCCTGCAAGCCGCAGTTCCGGCTTGCCGAGAGCATCATGCACCACCTCCATATCCAGCCAGGAAAGCCCCCCGCGCAGGCCCGTGCCCAACGCCTTGCAGAAACTTTCCTTGGCCGCAAAACATGCGGCAAGATGCGAAGCCTGAGCGCCATGACCAGCAGCATAGCCCCGTTCACCCACCGTAAAGAGATGCTCCAGCAAGGTCTCTTTTCTTTCCGTCACAAAGCGCTGGAACCGGGAAATCTGCGCCGAATCGATGCCCAAACCAACAACCGCCATCAGCCCAACTCCTCCCGAATGGCTCCGGCAATTTGTTCGGCAAGGTCTGCTATTTGCTGCTTGTTTTCGCCTTCCAGCATAACCCGCACAAGCGGTTCCGTACCGGAATAGCGAATTACCGTCCG
>JAILGY010000116.1:0-13934 GCA_024696325.1 bacterium
AAGCAGTATAGGCTTTTGTCCGCTCTTTGGCCGAATTTTTTGAATGGTTTTTCACCAGCGTTTGACAGATGATTGTTATCATTTTATAAACCATGTATTCGTCGGATTTTTTGCAGACGGAGGACATATGAACGACAAAAACCTGAGACTGATGTATTCCCCGGAAGAGATCGCCAGACGGGTGCAGCAACTGGGATTACAGATTGATCGGGATTATAAGGGTGAAGAAATAGTCGTTATCGGTGTGCTCAAGGGTGCCGTGATATTTTTGTCCGATCTGGTTCGTCAGCTGCGTTCCCCGGTGCGGATCGATTTTGTCCAGCTGGCCAGTTACGGTTCCGGACAGATGTCTTCCGGGATTGTGGAGCTGCTCAAGGATGTCAGCATTGCAATCGAGGGGAAAAATGTGCTGATTGTCGAGGACATTGTTGACAGCGGACGGAGCCTGGCTTTTCTTTACCAGAAGTTGCGGGACCGTAATCCGAGGAAGTTGAAGGTCTGTGTTCTGCTTGACAAGAAGGAGCGGCGTGTCGTGCCATTCGAGGCGGATTATGTCGGCCTGGATGTGCCGGATGTATTCCTGGTGGGCTACGGCCTGGATTATGCCGAGAAATACCGCAATCTGCCGGGAATTTATGAAATGATTGTGTAAGGGTGCCGAGCGGGGAAAACTTCTTGGAGCCATGTATGGCGGTGGGCCTTTTCGAAAGTCTCCAAGCGGTTTCCCCGGGTATTTTTATAGGGAGAGATATTTTGTTGAGGAAAAGGGGAGGGTGAGATGATCATCCGGTGTGAAGCTTGTGGTACGTGTTATCGTTTGGCGGATGAGCGCGTCAGGCCGGAGGGAACGCGGGTGCGTTGCGCTCGTTGTCAGGCCGTTTTCACGGTGGTTCCGGTGACGGAGCTCTCCGAAGAAGAACTGGACCGCTCTGTGCTGGAACAGGAAAATGTCGCGGAAAATGTTCAGCCGCATCCGGAACAGGGAAAAATCCGTGAGGACCGGAAACGGGATGCTTTGGATTTTTCTGAAGAAATCCCGCCACATATGGATGTGGATACGGAGGATGGCTCATCCGAGGAGAAATGGTTGGGCGATGCGGGGGAAACTGAGAAGAAGAATGATGATGATGATGTTTTTGGCAGTCCTCCCGATTGGCCGACGGACATGCCCGGACCGGAAAAGAAGCATGGTGGCTCCCTTCTGGGGAAACTGTTCAAATTTCTTGTCTATGTGATGGTGGTGCTGGTTGCTGTCGTGGTGGGAGCGCTGGCCGGCTATTTTTACCAGAGCGGTGAGCCCGTGGATGGTTTGCATGTGATGCAGGCGCTGGAGAAATTGGCGCATGTCAAGGATCTGTGGCAGAAACCCAAATCACAGGAAGCGCCAGCCGAGCGGATCCAGCTGATGAATTTTCAGGGCGCCTTCGTGGTCAACCGGGATGCCGGACAGTTGTTTGTTATTCGCGGCCAGGCCCTGAACGGTTTTCGGGAGCCTCGTACCTCCATCTCCGTGCGTGGTATCCTGCACGATGTGACCGGCAAGGTTGTCGCGCAGCGGACGGTGCTGTGCGGCAATTCACTGGATGACGAGGCGTTGCGGAAATTGCCGTTTCACAAGATTGAGGAATCAATGGACAATCCCTTTGGCGACAATTTGACCAGTCTTGTAACGCCAGCGGGCAAAACAGTTCCCTTCACCATTGTTTTCCGGAATGTACCAGCCAATGTCGCGGAGTTTGTTGTTGAGGTAAGCGGTTCAAAACCTGCGCCCGTGACGGAAAGCAAGTAGTGCCTTTCTCGCCTGGGAAGCGTTGGGCGGGCAGGGACGAGGTGGTGTAGGAAAGAACAAAAACAAAAAGGGCAACCAAATGGTTGCCCTTTCCTGTTTTCAATTAGCCTTCGCTGATGGCGCTGAAAGGACAGCTTCCTGCGCATGCTCCGCAGTCGATGCAGGTACCGGCATCAATGCCGCGGGCGTTCCCCTTTTCGCTAATGGCCTCAACCGGGCAGTTCGGTTCGCACAGACCGCAGTTGGTGCATTTGCTTTCGTCGATCTTGTAAGCCAAAACTCTCACCTCCTTCCAATGTGGAATGGGCTACAAACTCCTTTATGCAACTTACTTTACTTTCGTACAGTTGTCCAGCTTTTACGAAAAAAATTGCCTGTGATCCCGAAAGTGGCAGGCGGTTGTTCCTGGCGCTCCTGGGCGGTATAGGCAAGGTGTGATTTTTGCATGGGGAATAAAAAAATAGAAAGGCGTTTTAATTTGTATGCACATGGGATTGTATGCTAATACTCTAGCTTTATTTGCCTGCCGTGAATCGGGCGCATGAGAGTATGCTGTTGTGCAAAGGATGCACAAAGTATGTAGCTGTGGCACTTGCGCTTCCTGAAGGGATCAGAAAAGCCGCTCGGTGCGGTTCGGAAGCCAACGGAGGTAACCAGGATGGATATTCTTGCGCTAAACTGTGGCAGTTCCTCGGTAAAATATCAACTTTTTGACTGGGAAAAGAAACAGCTTTTAGCGCGCGGCGCAGTGGAACGAGTGGCGGTTTCCGATTCTTTTATCGTGCATGAGGTCCCGGGAAAGGAACCTGTCAGGAAGAATCACGACTGTCCGGATCATTGCGCGGCCATCAGTCTGGTGCTGGATATGCTGGCTCAGGAATCGTTCAACAAGGGAGGGAAGGGCGTCATTCCTGTGGACGCTGTAGGACACCGGGTTGTGGCCGGTGGTGAGCATTTTACACAGTCCATGCTGATCACCGACGAAGTTTTGCAGGGTATCCGCGATGTGCAGCATCTGGCCCCGCTGCACAATCCACATCATGTTTCCGGTATTGAGGCAATTCGCACCTTGTTGCCCAACGTGCCACAGGTGGCGGTTTTCGATACCGCCTTTCACCAAACGATGCCGGAATATGCCTACATCTATTCCCTGCCGTACGAGTGGTATCGCCGCTATGGCGTGCGGCGCTATGGCGCGCATGGCAGCAGTCATCTGTATGTGTCCAAGCGGGCGGCAGTGCTGTTGAAGAAGGCTCCCAGGGACTGCAATCTCATTACGCTGCACATCGGCAACGGTTCCTCGTTCTGCGCGGTGCGCAATGGCGAGTCGGTGGATACCTCCATGGGCATGACGCCTCTGGAAGGCGCCATGATGGGTACCCGCTGCGGCGACATCGATCCGGCGATTCCCGGTTTCATGATGGATCGGGAAGGCTATACCGCCAAGGAAATGGACGCCATTCTGAATAAAAAATCGGGGGTTCTGGGTGTGACCGGCCGTTTTTCCGACCGCCGTGATGTGTTGTCGCATGCCGCGCGCGGCAACCGCCGCTGCATTTTGGCACTGGAACTGGAAGCCTACCGGATTCGCAAGTACATTGGTTCCTATACCGCGGTGCTGGGCAGGGTGGATGCGCTGGTCTTTACGGCGGGAGTCGGCGAGATGGGCTGGAAAATCCGGGAAATGGCGCTGGAAAATCTGGACTGTCTGGGAATTAAAATGGATCGCGAGAAGAATCGGACGGCCGTTTACCGGGATCGCGAAAGCGATATTTCCGCCGCCGATTCCAAAGTGAAAATTCTTATCATTCCAACCAATGAGGAACTCGTGCTTATTGAGGATGTCGTGGGGATTCTCAACGGCACCTATAAATCCCATATGGAGTTTGACTACAGTTTTACCCACGAAGATTTTAAGGTCGGCTGAAAAGCTTGCTCCGCTTTTCAAAATATCTTCTATCAAAAACGCCACTTTTCCTTTGAAAGAAAAGTGGCGTTTTTGTATGGGAAGACGCTTTTCTCGCCCTCATCCGGCCTGGGCTGCCGTGATGGCCGCGACACCGATGATGTCTTCCACCGAGCAGCCACGGGAAAGGTCGTTGACCGGTTTGGCCAGTCCCTGCAGGATTGGCCCATAGGCTTCGGCCTGTCCCAGTCGTTGCACGAGTTTGTAGGCGATATTGCCGGAGTCGAGATCCGGAAAGATCAAGATATTGGCACGTCCGCCGAGTTCGGAACCGGGAGCCTTTTTGGCCGCTACCGCCGGTACCAGCGCCGCGTCGGCCTGCAATTCGCCATCGACAATCAGATGGGGATCCAGTTCGCGAACACGCTCCAATGCCTGGATCACTTTTTCGGTGTCGGGATGCGAGGCGCTTCCCTTGGTGGAGAACGACAGAAGGGCGATCCGCGGTTCAATGCCCAGCAAAACCTGGGCGGAACGGGCGGTGCTTACCGCGATTTCCGCCAGTGTTTCGGAAGAGGGCTGGGGCACCACGCCGCAGTCGGCAAAGAACAACAGGCCATCTTCGCCGAATTCCGGTGTTTTGGTTTGCATCAGGAAGAAGGACGAAACAGTTTTGAGGCCTGCCATGGTGCCGATCACCTGAATACTGGCGCGCAAAACGCTGCTGGTGGCGTTGGTTGCGCCGGCCACCATGCCATCGGCATGCCCCTGCCGCACCATCATGGCTCCAAAGTAGAGGTAGTCGTTGGCGGTCAGGAGCCTGCGTGCTTCCTCGGCCGTCATTCCCTTTTTCTCACGGATTTTCACCAGGCTGGCGACGAAGGCCTCCAGATCGGGATAGCCAACCGGCGAAATACAGGGTACATTATGCAGATCCAGATGAAGTTGCTGCGCCTGGGAGGCAATACGCTCCGGATCTCCCAGGAGGATGATCCGGGCCCAGCCTTCTTCGGCGATGGCGGCGGCGGCATGCAGCATCCGATCATCGTAACTTTCCGGAAAGATCAGAGTGCGGTGAAAGGGTTTGACCCGGGATTTGAGCTGTTCAACTGAAAACATGGCTGCGCCTTTCCGTTCGGGTGGGTTGGAATTGCTCTTTTGAGTTGGAGTTTATAAAGGAAACGGCCAACACATAACAAGTATCCATGAAAAAAACAACGAGTGAAGTGATGGAAGAAGAAAGGAAGCCGGCTCTTCGTCTCTGGCTGGTGGCGATTCGGCCCAAGACCCTGCTGATCTCTGCCAGCCCGGTTCTGGTGAGTGGAGCCTTCGCATGGTTCCACGGTATTTTTCAGGTAATCCCATGGTTTTTGTGCCTGGTATTTGCCGTATTGTGCCAGACGGCGGCCAATTTGGCGAATGACTATTTCGATTTTCGGAGCGGAGTGGATGCCAACAACCGTTCGCGAGCCGAAGCCGAAAAATTGCTCATCAGGGGGGTATTGACACCTTGCGCCATGCGGAATGCGGCAGTCCTGGTCCTGGGGGTGGCCCTGCTTGTTGGACTGGCACTTGTTTTTTACGGAGGCTGGTGGCTTGCCGTGGTAGGGGCGCTGGTCGCCGCGGCGGTACTGGGCTACTCTGGCGGGCCCTGGCCCTTGGCCTCTCATGGCCTGGGCGAGGTGGTGACGGTACTTTTTTATGGTCTTGTGCCCACGGTGCTGACCTTCTATGTGCAGGGCGGCGCTATGCCCCCCTGGGAAGTCTGGCTTGCCGCGATCGCCGTGGGCCTGGTGGCGGCCAACGTGATGATGGTGAACAACTATCGGGATGTTGAGGCCGATCGCAGTTCCGGAAAGCGGACCCTGGCGGTGCGTTTCGGGCGGAGGGCGATAGCCTGGGCTTATCTGGGCGACGCTGTGTGCGCGTGGTTTTGCGGATGTCTGGCGGTGCATCGGATGGCATTGTGGAGCCTTGCCGCTTTGCCGTTTGCGGTTTTGTCCCTGTGGCTGTGGCGGCAGCTGACGCTTCGGGAGGGGCGGGAGCTGAACAGGATTTTGGCCTTGAGTTCGGCCAATACGCTGGGATTTTCCCTGACGCTGATAGTGGTTTTGATGATTGAGAAAGTCTTTTAAAAGGAGATGAACGGGTAATGAGAAGAACCATGTTGATGTTGGGTGCGGTGATGATGGCAGGTGTTGCAATGGCCGAAGGCCCGGTTGAACTGCAAAAAACGTTGCCGGACGGCCGGATCGCGATGGCGCGTGAAGGCAGCATGGGAACAGATGGAACGGCTCGTTACTCGCTGCGGATCTATGGCGCGCCGGAAAAGCCGGAGCAGACTCCCACCAACTGTCTGGGGGGGCTGGAACGCCCGCAGGAAGGCAGGATTGAAAGGATGGAGCTGATCGATCTCAATGGTGACGAACAGCCGGAAATTGTCGTGCTGATGCGTGCCCCGGACAGCAGCATGTTTGCGGCGGAGGCTTTTCGCTGTGATGATCAGCGGCTGGACATGGTGGCTTCGGTCAAGGGGATCCCTCAGGGTAATGCGGATGTGATCGAAACTTTGCGGGCCAAATTGTCTGGCAAACCGGCATCTGTGGTGCCGGCGGCTGCCTCCGGTGAAGCCGCGGACACATCTGCCGGGGAAGCTGTTACGGATAGTGGTGGCAGGGACAACGCTGCGGCGGATGAGAGCGGTTTTACGGCGGGCAGTGAGGACAACGCCGCTCCGAAAGGTTCCGAAGGAGCGGAAAGTCCTTCGGACAAGGCTGAAGCAGAACCGGCACCTGCAGGCCAGGAGCCGGGCGCTTCCGGAAGCGCCGATGCAGCAGCGGTTTCCGAAGAGCAGAAAGGCATGACGGCTTCCGAAGAAAACGTTCCGGGAGGAAACGAAGCGGCCAAGGGGGCTGGAGAAACCGGAACGGCCGGGGAACCGCGGGAAACCGGGAAGTAGGTGAAAGAAGAGATGTCCAATTTTTTAAGAAAGCGGTCCGGATTCCATGTGGTCGCGACGCGATGAATGGCTGTTGATCGGTTTTGTGATGGTTTCGCTGCTGCTGCATCTCCTGGCGGCTTCACGGCTTTCCCTGCGCTTTTTGACGCAGGTGCCGGAAGTGGAGTCGAAACCGATAGTGGTGGAGATGCTTCCGCAGGAAAAACCCAGGGAGAGGCCGCCCAAGGAACTGGAACTGGATGTGCCTCCTCCACCCGTGCCGGAGCAGCGCACGACTCCAGCCAAGCGGCTGGCCGAACACGATCATCAGGTCAAAAAGGAAATTGCGCCCAAGGGGAAGGATTTTGAGGATCGCAAGGCTTCGCGCAAGACGGCGCCGGTTGTGAAAGCGGTGCCGCTTGTGCCGAAACCTGCACCCGTCCCTGCCCCTCCGCCCGCGCCTGCCCGTCCGTCCGCGCCTGCCCGTCCGCTTGTTCCTGAGGGGAAAAACGGGCCGAAGGTGGCTTCCAGACCGGCGCGTCCTTTGCCAGCACCGCCTTCGGGCAGGATACCGCTGGATTCGCTGATGAAGCTTCCCCAGGCCACACTGGATCGGGAGGCGCGCAGCAAGAAGCGCGAGGGCGTGGGAGAAGGTGACGTAGTCTGGCTGGACACCGAAAAGGATCTGCTGGCCTCCTTTTTCCGGCGTTTCCGGGACGGCATCTACATGGCCTGGGTCTACCCGTCTTCCTCCATACATCGCGGAGAGCAGGGCAACTGCCGCTTGCAGGTCATTGTGGATCGCCAGGGAGTGGTCAAAAAAACCGAAGTACTGCGTGCATCCGGTTTCCCCGCCCTGGACAATGCGGCGGTGGCGGCGGTGCGCAAGGCGTCTCCCTATGGCCCGTTGCCGTCCTCCTACAAGGAACAGATATTGCGGATCGTTGTGGATTTCCACTATGTTCTGAATCGCGACAAGCCGCTGATCCGGCGCTGGGGCTACCGGCAGGTCATTTAAAAGTAAAAAAGGATGCCTTTCGCAGGGCATCCTTTTTTGCAAGGGGGAAAAAGGTCGGTTAACCTACAAAAAAAGCCTCTGTGGATTCCACAGAGACTTTTTTCATATCAAATTTGGCGTCGCCAAGCGGATTCGAACCGCTCTTAGCGGCGTGAGAGGCCGCCGTCCTAACCGGATAGACGATGGCGACGCGACAGTTCTCTTTGTAATGCCATGGGCGAGTAAAGTCAACCCATATTTTTCATGGTTTATTTTGTCCTTTTGTCTTGCCTTAGCGGGTGCGCTGGCTAATATTGAATATTTTTTGGATTTGTCCGGTTTTTTAGAGCCGATTTTTTAAAAGGAGATATTTTGATGGGTATTGAAGCGAAAGAGAGAGCAATTGCCGCTACGCTTCCGGGAGATGCGGTGCGTCAGATCCTGTGGCGTTACGAGGATCGTTACGATTTGCAGATGGTGGTTCAGTCTGCGCGCGGGGTGGCGCGCGGCGTGGTGGCGCATCTGGTGGCGGAAGGACAGCGCCGCAATCATGAGTGGAACGACCGCAAGAACGAGATGCTGGAGGCTTTTGACGCGGCGGGCCTGACGACGCTCTACATGGAGCCGGAAGAGGGCGGTTTTCTGGCCGGGCCCAAGAATCTGGCTCTGGGATTGGCCTGCTTCGAGCTGGCCTGGGTGGACGGAGGCGCGGCCACCTGCTCCATGGCCAGCAATCTGGCGCTTTCTCCCATTCATGAAAGGGGAACTCCGGAGCAGAAACAGGACTACATGAGCCGCTGCGTACCGCCTCAGCCGGGCGAGGATCGTCCGGTGTGGCGGGGCGCCTTTGCGTTGACCGAACCACTTCCCTATGTGGGTGTGGATACCGGTGTGGTGTCTGGCCGGGTCAGCGTTGCAGAATGGCCGGAAAACGGTGAGCCGCTGCTGAAAGTCGAAAAACGCGGGCGTTTCATCACCAATATGGATTTCGCCAGCTTCGTGACGGCCGCTGTGGATTCCGGTGACGAACGGATCAAGGGCAGCTGCATGGTCATTCTGGAAAAGGGGGATCCGGGAATCTTCGATCGCGGCGCGCCTACCATGAAGATGGTGCACCAGCTCTCCTCCACACGTGATCCCATTTTCAGCCTGACCGTGCCGGCGTCGAGGATTGTCGGCGGCTATACGGTCAAGGCCGGCGTGATAGTGCCCAACTTCAATCACAGCGAGGTGATTGAGGCGGTGTTCCGCCGCACCCGTGTGCCCATCGGGCTCATGAGCGCCGCCAAACTGCTCTCCGCGGTGGAGCCGATCATCCGTTATCAGCGGAGCCGGTTCAGAGGGGGGGCTGCGGGAGCGCCAGGCAGCCCGCGGCATGAACTGGGACTTCAGCAAAAGGATGACGCCATCCAGCGGCTGGCTTCGGTCTGGGCCGCGGGCGAGGCGGCGGCATCGTTGGGCTTTGCCGCGCTCAGGCTGTTGGACGAATTTGATCCGGTGGAGCGTGAAAAGGATGAGGAGCTGGTACGTCAGGGCGTGGAAGGCTCCCGGGCGCGGATGAAACTCTTCAAATCCCTGGAAAAGGATGCGCTGGAGGCCGTTTCCATGGATCCGGCCGATCCCCGCTCTACGGAACTGAACGCCAATCCCCTGATCCGGTTTTTGCTTTTGGAGGCCCAGGCCAACATTCTGTGCCCGGCCTGCAAGCTCTGGAATACCGGACACACGGCGGTGATGATGCGCGAGGCGGTGACGCTCATGGGCGGCTACGGCATTACCGAGGACTGCCCGGGATTTCTGTTCCACAAGTGGACCGACGCGCAGCTGGAGGCCACCTATGAGGGACCGGAAGCGGTGCAGCGGCGCCAGATGAGTCTGACGCTGGTCAATCCGCTCTTTTTGGCGCAGATGCGCGCATGGGCAAAGGATCTGCGCGCGTTGGCCGCTTCCAACCCGGAAGTCGGCGCGGCGACGCTTGCCGCCGGCATCGATCTGTGGCTGTGGACGGTTGCCTGGCTGCAGTCTCACAACGACGCCGAAGGCAAACCGCTGTATCACGGGCAGCGTCATGGCGTGGTCTTTCCTCTGTCGGATGCGCTCTGCTGGCTTCTGGCCTCCCGTTATCAGATTCTGGATGCTCTGGAACTGGCCGCCAAGGGCCCGGAGAGTCCGCTTTTGGCGGAAGGGCTGGAGGGCATGGTCAACCTGTTCAACGATCTGGCCGCGATGCAGGCCGGACGGGCCGCCGGTGAAGTGGGCCGGATCTGCGCGGAACTGGTCTGCGGTTTCCAGCGGGAAGAAGGCGAAGACGAGGAATTCGCCGCGTTGCGCCGCAAACTGGATCGTGGTTTGGCCGGGATGCATCTGGCCCAGGATCGGGTTGCGCTGGCGCTGACCAAAATCGTCATTCCGGAAATTCCCGACTATCCGGTGTGATGCGGTTTCGATGTTTTTGAAGACGGGCCGCCTTTTCCCCTGGCGTGACAAGGGGGAAAAGGCGGTTTGCGAATCGGGCAAGGAGCTGATGTATGGAAAATCCCATGATGGAAGTTGATATAGCCTGTGTCGGTTTTGGCCCGGCAACCGCCGGATTTCTCACAACGCTCTCCGGGGAGATGACCGATGATTCCGGCGCGGTGCTGCTGCCCAGTGCGGTGGCACCGGGGCTGCCCCTGCAGGTGGTCTGCTACGAGCGGGCGGATGATATCGGTTTCGGTGTTTCCGGCGTGGTGACCAGGGCGCGCGGCATTCGTAACTCGTTTCCGGATCTGAAGGCGGAAGAGATTCCCATGGCGGCGCCGGTCGCGCAGGAGAAGATGTTCTACCTGCTGGATCCCTACGGTGCCAGCAGGCGCGGCGCTCTGATGCGTGCTGCCGATCGGGCGCTCAAACTGGGCGGGCGCTTGCTGCTGCACGACAACGCCTTCGAACTGCCGTGGATACCGCCTTTTTTGAGCAAGGATGACGGGCTGGTGCTCTCCCTGGGACAGTTCTGCCAGTGGGTGGGCGCGCGGCTGATGGGAACCGGCTTGGTGCAGATCTGGCCGGGGACGCCGGTGGCCGCTCCCCTTATCGAGGAGAACACGGTCGTGGGCGTGCAGCTCGCGGATCAGGGCGTGGAGAAAGACGGCACGCCGGGGCCGGGATATTTGCCCGGCATGCAGGTGCGCGCGGCCTTGACCGTGGTCGGCGACGGCCCGGTGGGCGCGGTGGGACGTGAACTTGACCGGCGTTTTGGGCTGCCGGACGGCCATCATCAGCGTGAATGGGCGCTGGGCATGAAGGCGGTGGTGGAGCTGCCGCAGTACTGCTCCCTGCCGGCCGGGACGGTTTTCCATACCTTCGGTTTCCCGGAACCGGATATTTTCGGCTTCTTCTATGTGCATCCCGACCGGATTGCCTCAATGGGCGTTTTTGTGCCTTCATGGCTGCCCAGCCCCTGCCGGACCGGCTACCGCACCTTGCAGCACTGGATGCGGCATCCTGCCATTTGGCGGCATATCGCGGGCGGCCGTCTGCGCTCCTGGGGTGCCAAGAGCCTGCAGGAATCGGGCAAGCGCGGCGAGCCTTTCTGGGCGGTGAACGGCTGCGCCCGGATCGGCGAGGGCTCCGGATCCACCAATGTCCTGGCGGGAGCTGGTGTGGATGAGGCCTGGACCACGGGTGTGCTGCTGGCCAAAGGCGTGATCGAACTGCTGGAAAAACACGAGCCCTTTACCTGGGAAAATCTCGAACGCGCCTATGGCGACCGGCGGCGCGCCAGCTGGGTGGAGAAGGAATGCCGGGCTGCCACTCATGCCCGCGACGGTTTCCAGCGTGGATTTGTCCCCGGGCTTCTGGGAATGGGCCTGACCGGAATGACCGGCGGCATGCTCAATGTCCATGCGAAGATCCGCAGGCCCTGGGAGATGCTTAAACCGCTCAAGGAGCTCTGCGCGGGCAGGATCAGGGAAGACGAGCTGGCGGAAATGGGAGCGCAGGCGCGCGTGAATGGCAATACCCTGCACGATGCGGTGATGGACAGGATGGGCTGGCCGAAGATTGTTCCGGATGGGCAGCTGATTGTCTCGCATCAGGATGCCCTGCTCATGGGCGGCAAGGTGCAGGCCGCCGGCGGCTTTGCCGATCATGTGGCCTTTGTCGATCCGCAGCGCTGCCGCGACTGCCATCCGCAGCTGTGCGCCGAGATCTGCTCCGGTCAGGCGATTACGCCGGGTGAAAACGGCGGAGTGCCCAATTTCGACCGGGAAAAATGCGTGCACTGCGGCGCCTGTGTGTGGAACTGCACCCAGGGAAGAACGGCGGATCCGGAGCGCGGCAACGTCGATTTCCGGGCCGGCTCCGGCGGACTGCATTCTGCGGAAAATTGACGGCGTCCGTTTCGGCAGGGCGCTTGAAAGACTTTTACTTTGCAAGGGAGAAAAAGAAATGAGTGTGGCTTTTCATATTGTTGTGTGCGGCAGTCTGGTACCGGATCCGCTGCAGACGCTGACGCCGGTGATGGGCGCGGATGGCCCCGCGCTCAAAAACGAGCTGATGCTGCCTGCGGTACTGGATCCCTTTGCCGCGCATGCCCTTTACGAGGCGGCCAATCTGGTGAAGAAGGCGCCGGGAAGCAAAATCTGGCTGGTCAGCCTGGGAAACAAGGCGAAACTGCAGCAGATGATGATGACCGTGGCGCAGAAGGTGGAGTTTGAGCTGGTGGCGCTGGACGGATCGGCAAGCGGTTTTACCGATTCCTTCGAGACGGCTGCCGCGCTGGCGGAGGCCATTGGCGGCATTTCCGGCCTGGAGCGTGAGCGGCTGCTGCTGTTTGGCGGCTGCGCCTCCGCTTCGCGTGACGCCGGCACCACGTTGCAGATGGTGGGCGAGCGTCTGGGACTTGCGGATCAGTTTCTGGCGGTGGACGAACTGGAGGTTCAGGATGACGGCTCCCTCAAGATTTGGGAGCGCATCGAGGGGGGCAGCTATCAGGTTTCGGTTTGCGCCGGAGCACCCGCGGTACTGGGCTGGGCGACCGGCAATCTGCCGGAGCCGCCGAACAATCCCCAGATCGGCATGAAGAACATGCGCACGGTCATGCCGGCGCTGCAAAGGGCCGCGAAGGTGCCGCTTGCGGCGGGAGCCGCGTTTGCGGCGGTGGAACTCCCCGCCCAGCAGCGGCAGACGCGCATTGTCAAGGACATGCCGGTGGACGGGATTGCACAGGAGATAGTGGACTGGCTGAAGAAATAGGAACAAGGCCGGGAAAATCAATTTTTCAACCGTCTGAAGACGGTCTTCAATATGGGAGTCTTAAGTAATGGAAACTCTTCTGGTTCTGGCGCATGTTCAGGATGATGGCGCCTTGTCCGTCGCGGATCTGGAAACGCTGGGCGCGGCGGTGGGGCTGGCCGGCGCGCTTGGAGCGCCGCTGACCGTGGGCTTGATGGGAAAGGCGGTGCAGGCTGCCGCCGACAGTATCGCCACGTGCGGCGCGCAGGCCTTTCTGGCGGTGGAAGGGGAGGATTTCGCCACGGCGCGGTATGCTACGGATGTGGCGGCCGTGGAGGCGCTGGCGCGCAAGTCCGGCGCGACCCTGGTGCTGGCCCCGGCGACGAGCCGCTTTGCCCGGGCGCTGCCGGGAGCCGCGGTACGTCTGGATGGCCGTATCGAAACCCATGTGTGCGCGCTGACGCCTGACGAAGGCACGCTCAGGATTCAACGCTGGTACTACCGGCAGCGCATGCAGGCAACGCTGGATCGGGCGCAGCGGCCCTGGCTGCTGACCCTGGATCGGGGTGTCTTTGAACCCTGGAGTGGAAGCCCCGGCACGGCCGCACTGGAAAAGGTCGAGGTTGCGCCTCCCGCCTGCCGCACGCAGGTGGTCGGCTACGAGACGCCGGATGCCGACGCGCAAACCATCCGTCCGGATGCGAAACTGCTGTTTGTGGCGGGGGCCGGCTGGACGCGCAAGCAGGCGGACGGCCAGACCCATGTGCCGGAAGCCGAAAAGCTGATTCGTGATTTCCTGGATCTGACCCGGGCCTCGCTGGGCAGCAGCAAGTCGCTGGTCGATCAGTCCAGCGAATCCGGCGCCGTGATCTCGTTCCTGAGCCATTTCAACCAGGTGGGCCAGACGGGCGCAACGCCCCGTCACCCCAAGGGCCTGGCCACCTGCTGCCATGGCGAGGAGCCGCATACCGTGGGCTGGCGCTTCATCGGCGAGCGCCGCGCCGTCAATCTGGATGCCAACTGCGGCTGGGCCATCGGCAAGGCGGATGTGCTGTACGTGGCGGACGCCTTTCAGGTGATGGCGAAAGTC
>JAILGY010000165.1:0-3471 GCA_024696325.1 bacterium
GCCGACAATGGGCTGCATTCCCTGGGTCAGTCCCGCGACCACCATCCCCATCAGAAAGAGCACCCGGTTGATGATGCCGTAGGCGCTGACCGCGATATCGCCGCCGTAGGTCAGCAAGCGCATGTTGATGACGGCGACCACACAGCAGGCACAGACGTTCAACAGAAAAGGCGCCATGCCCACTGTGATGATGGAATAGAGGATATCCGGCCTCGGCCGGAAAATGCCGTGCTGGAACCGTATCAGACTCTTCCGCTGTGCAAAGTGCGACAGAACCCAGACAAGGCCACCCATCTGCGACAACGTGCTGGAAAGCGCCGCGCCGGTCATTCCCCAGCGCCAATGGGCGATAAACAGCCAGGCCAGCGGCACATTGAGCAGCACGGTCAGAAGAAGCGACATCATCGCCTTGCGGGGATATCCGGTGGCACGCATCACGTGATTGAGATTGAAGGTTGGATAGGTCACCGGCAGCGAAAGCAGGCAGATCCGCATGTAGTCGCGCGCATAGGGAAGCGCTTCGTCACTGGCGCCGAAGAGACGCAGCAAGGGATCCAGAAAGAGAACCGACAACACCGCAAGGGTAACCCCGCAGATGAGTGAGAGTGTCAGCACGCAGCCCATCGAACGCGACGCGTCCTCCTGCCGCCCCTCGCCCAGGCGGATGGAACTGATCGCCGCGCCGCCCAGCCCGAGCAGAAGCCCAACGGCCAGCGTCAGATTCATGATGGGAAAGGAGATGGCAAGACCGGTCAGGGCCAACGGGCCTTCGTAGTGACCGATGAACGCGGCAGAGATGATGTTGTAAAGCGAAATCGCCGTCTGTCCAACGATGGCTGGCGCGGAATAGCGGATCAGCAGACGGCCGATCGGCTCAATGCCCAGGGGATGGAAATCCGTCATAAAAACCTCGCAGCTGTTCTTTCCCAAAACTTCCCTTTGTTTTTTACCACAACATATCTTGGGCACGTCGCATCGACTTCATTGCAGATGGGCAATAATAATAACATATTTGCGCAAGCTGGCAATTTTTCCCTTCGCCTGTTTCTTCCAGGAAATTTTCATGACACATTTTTCACCACGCCAGGCAATTTAAAGTTTTGACTTCCCGCGTAAATCTGACTATCAAACATAAAAGATGTCGCGGTCTTCTGCTTCGCCGCTTTTAGGGCAAAGCGGTTTTGCGAACGGGAATCCGGAAAAACGGCATCCAGTGAAACGGGAATATTTGCATTCCCGGCGGCAATGTCATAGTCTTGGCATTCAAAAAATTTCCAGGCAGGTTCAAAGACGTGGATTTTACATTTATCAAACAGGTCATTCCTCTTTACACGGAAGCCGCGTGGCTGACGATGCACATTGCCCTGATCGGCATTCTGCTTTCGCTTGTCGTCGGCCTGATTTGCGCGCTTATCCTCTACTACCGGATTCCGGTCTTGCGCACCATCACCAGCTGCTACATCGAACTTTCGCGCAATACCCCCCTGCTGATCCAGCTGTTCTTCCTGTACTTCGCCCTGCCCAACATAGGCATCAAGCTGAGCGGCGTGCAGTGCTGCATCATCGGCCTGACTTTTCTGGGAGGTTCCTACATGGAGGAAACCTTCCGCAGCGCACTGGACACCGTCGGCAAAGTACAAATTGAAAGCGGTCAATGCATTGGCCTGACCAGAGCCCAGATCATGCGCTACATCGTGCTGCCCCAGGCGGTGAGCGTTTCCATACCGGGTTTCTGCGCCAACGTCATGTTTCTCATCAAGGAGACTTCCGTCTTCAGCATCGTCGCCGTTGCGGATCTGATGTATGTGGCAAAGGATCTCATCGGGCTCTACTACAAGACCGACGAAGCGCTTCTGCTCCTGGCCCTCTCCTACTTCATCCTGCTGCTGCCGGTTTCCATGCTGGCATCCTATGCGGAAAGGAGGCTGCGCTATGCTCAGTTCGGAAATGCTTGATGCGATTTCAACGTCGTTCAGCGTCTTTTTCCAAGGCAAGAACTTCATCCGGCTGCTCATGGGCTTGTGGGTCACCATCAGCATCGCGGCGGTGTCCGTCGTCCTTTCGATTTTCTTCGGCACGCTCTTCGGCATGATCATGACCATAAAGAACCGCGCCGTGCGTATTCTGAGCAAAATTTACCTCGAATTCATGCGCATCATGCCCCAGCTCGTCCTGCTGTTTCTGGCCTACTACGGACTCACCCGCAGTCTTGGCATCTCTCTTTCGGGCGAAGCAGCCTCCATACTGGTTTTTACCCTCTGGGGAACCGCCGAAATGGGTGATCTGGTGCGCGGCGCACTGCAGTCGGTACCGCGGCACCAGTACGAAAGCGGCATGGCCATAGGATTGACCAACCGCCAGATCTTTTGCCACATCGTGCTGCCGCAAACCCTGCGCCTTCTCGTGCCGATGTCGATGAATCTGGTGACACGCATGATCAAGACCACCTCTTTGGTCGTCTTTGTGGGCGTCATCGAAGTTGTCAAAATTGGGCAGCAGATCATAGAAGGCAACCGGTTGAAGGTGCCGACCTGTTCCATCGCCGTGTACGCGGTGATCTTCTTCATGTATTTTTTTGTCTGCTGGGTGTTTTCACTGCTGGCGAACATTCTGGAAAAACGCCAGAAAGAGTAGAACATCCCGGTATAAAAGAGAGAGGCCACCATGGCTTTACTGGAAGTACAGCACTTGCGCAAATCCTTTGATGAGCACGAAGTTTTAAAGGATATCTCCTTTTCGGTGGAAAAAGGCGAAGTTATCGTCATTGTCGGCCCTTCCGGCTGCGGCAAATCGACGCTTCTGCGCTGCATCAACGGTCTGGAATCAATCCAGGGAGGAACAATCCTGCTGGATGACGAGGTTATCTCCAACCGCACCAAGGACATGCACCTGATCCGCCAAAAAGTCGGCATGGTCTTCCAAAGCTACGATCTTTTTCCCCACATGAACGTGCTGAACAACATCCTGCTGGGACCGCTCAAGGCACAGAAACGCAACCGTGTCGAAGTGGAGCGGGAGGCTCTGGAATGGCTGGAACGTGTTGGCCTGCCGGACAAGGCGCTCTCCTATCCCCGGCAGCTTTCCGGCGGACAGAAGCAGCGCGTCGCCATCGTCCGCGCGCTTTGCATGCATCCGGAAGTGATGCTCTTCGACGAAGTGACCGCCGCCCTGGATCCGGAGATGGTGCGGGAAGTGCTGGACGTTCTGATGAACCTCGCGGAAGACGGCAAAACCATGCTCATCGTCACCCATCATATGGAGTTTGCCCGAGCCGTCGCCGACAAGGTAATCTTCCTGGACAGCGGCCTTATCGTCGAAGAGACCACGCCCGCCCAGTTCTTCAACCATCCATCAAGCGAACGCGGACGCAAATTTTTGCAAAATTTCACCTTTGAGGTACGCAAGAAGTAGAGGTATTCTTGCCGCGCTGTTCAAAGAGCAGCAAAAAACATTTAATGACAGGAGGCAGAA
>JAILGY010000176.1:0-17915 GCA_024696325.1 bacterium
ATTTGCCAAAGCGGCGCGGACGGCTCAAGAAATAATAGCAGCCAGAATCAATAAGTCGTGCTATCTGCGTGGTTTTATCCACATATACATAGCCGCCTTTGCGGATCTTCTCAAAGTCCTGAATGCCAACAGGATATTTCATGGGGCGCCTCCTTGAGGAACAAACACGTGTCCAGCATAGCACCGATAAGGACCGATCAATGCCAGAGATTGGCGCAACTGTAAAGAAGACGCGAAAGGGGCTGTCCCGGATCTCTTTGCGTGAATTGCCAACGCGCTGCCGCGGAAATCAGAGATGATGTGTACGAGTCTTGACCTGATCTGACAGTTGCCCCCTGCAAAAAAGGGGAAACTCCATTTTTGTTCTCCTTCTTCGCCGCAGATGGGCTATCATATCCCGACAATTCCGAAGAATGCGCCTTTTTAGAAACTGACAAGGAGACCCTCATGCCCTACATCGCCATCAAGGCCTATCCCAAGGACGACGCGACCAAGCGGGAAATCGTGGACCGCATCAACCAGCTTTTCCTGGAAGTGTGGAAGTGCCCGCAGGAAGCCATCAGCATTTCGATAGAAGAATTTGAACCGGCCCTTTGGGAAGAAAACGTCTTCAAAAAGGAGATCGAGCCGCACCGTGACAAGATGATGATTCTGTCGGGCAAAAAACTCTGCTGAACGGGCTTTCCGACACCTCCTCACACACAAAGAAATCCCTTATGAACAGGCAAACAACCACAACACGCCGCGCGCTCTGCGGACGTTACGCAGCCGCGCTTGCGCTGATCATGGCGATGGTATTCGCCTCGGAACAGTGCCAGGAGAAGGAGTTTATCTTTCCGGAGATCCTGGCTTTGGCGGTAGGTTTCTGGGTGGCGCCCCGCCCCTTCTGGCATGCCTCCCGGCTCAACATTTTCCTCGCGCCGACGATGGCGGCGCTCTGCGGCGTACTCCTGATGCGCTACAGCCACCTGCCGCTGGCCGCCATGATCGTGGTGGCCTACATCGCGGTGGCGCTGCTGCTGGTGGCGACCCGTTCCCGGCTGGCCCCGGCCATTTCCGCCGCGATTCTGCCGTTGCTCATCGGCACCACGTCCTGGAACTATCCGCTTGCCGTCGGCGTGCTGACCGGCATTGTGGCGCTGGGCAGCACCGTGGCGCAGCCCTCTTCCGGAGAGACGCCACCGAAGGAAGCGCCGTTTTCACAGCGTGACGAACTGATCTTCTGGGGGAAAATCCTTCCGGTCGTTGCCGCGTACGCGGTGATAATAACGCTCTGCGACGTACCCTTCATGATGGCTCCGCCGTTGATCGTGATGTTCAGCGAAGCCGTCCGCCCCAACAACCCGCTGGCCAGGCAGCCGTTCAAACCTTTCTTTCTGGTGGCGCTTGCCGCCACCTGCGGCGTTCTGGCGCTGTTCTTCCTGAAGGGGATGCTGCTGTTTCCGGGCTGGCTGTGCGCCGCGCTGGCTTCCTGCGCCGTCTTTGCCGGCTACGAGGCAACGGGAATGCGGCTTCCGCCCGCGGCCGCGCTTGGCCTGCTGCCCCTGCTGGTTTCCCCCGAGCAGCTTGCGGGATATGCGTGGCAGGTACCGGCAGGAGCGGCACTTTTTCTGGTCATCGCCTGCCTGATCTTCAGTCACAACGCGGCGGCTTCGAAGAAGGGGGCCTAAATCCATGCCCCGTTTCCGGTGCCTCATCAGCCCGATCGAAAACCTGCCGCGCCAGCAGCGTTTCTGGGACATGGTGCGCGTCAACCCGGAGATCTCCGAGCTGTCGCTCGATCCTTTCCAGGAAGAACGCCCGCTGCTGGAAGAGCTGCGCCGCCACGGCGTCATAGGCGCCAAGGCGGCGGCGGAAAACTATCACATCGAAAAACTCGCCGGACGGGATGTCTGGAAACTGATCTACACCTCCGGCAAAAAGCCCACGCCCCTGCTCTCCATCCGGCTGGCCAACCCCCAGATGGAGCTGGAGATCTGAAGTCGCAGAAAAGGCTTACACGCCCTTCCCGTTGGTCACGGTGGCGAACGTCTCTATCTGCTTCCCGAAAACCTCCTCGCACTTGCGGCAGGCGCCGCAGTTCTTGTCGCAGAAGGCCACCGTCTTGAAGAAATCTTCGGGCAGTTTGGCGTTGTCGATAAACATGTCCTTGGAAAGTATCTGGGTCGCGTCCAGCAGATCGAGCAGATTGCCGCGGTAATGGCCATCCAGATAGGCCTGGAAGATCATCCTCATGCGGCTGACGGGCAGGGTCTTGCCGCAGACCTTGAGGATATCCGCCAACCCGTCGACCATGTACGTATCCTCCGGGCGGATGAAGGGCGAACGGAACACGTTGGGAGGATTGAGCAGGTTGCTGTTCTGGCAGCCGTAGAGCTTGTTGAGGTGGAAGTCGTCGCAGTCGGTGGCCTTGTGCACCTGCTCGCGGTTGTGATCGTTGGACATGGAGATGAAGATGTCGTGATTGACCTTGAACGGACAGTGCAACATGCAGCCTTCGTTGACGAGAATTTCAATTTTCAGATCGGGATCGTAGGCCTTGATCTGGCGGCACAGCCGCTCCAGCGCCGGAAAATCCCGGTTCAGGCCGCGGTCAAGGATGATCTTGCGGGCGCGGAAGGCGCCGCAGGCGTTTTCCAGATAGCGCCGCATGGTGTGGAACTTGGCGATGGTATCGATGAAGCAGTTGACGCTCGGCACCAGTTCCAGATCGCCGATGCCCGGCTCAATGGCGATCATCCGGCGGATATAGAAGAAGTCGAGGAAAATGATGCCGTGCAGCAGGCCCCGATCATGCAGATCCAGAAGCAGGCGGCAGTTGCCGCGGACGTTGTCGCTGGAGTAGTTGAGCGGCGGATTGTAGCGTCCGTTGAGCGTCACATACTTTTTCACGTCCGGAGCCATAAGTTTCAGCGCGCGGTTCAGGTTCTGGAAAGTCGGCTTGTTGTAGATGACGCGCGCGTCGTTCATGAACGAGCTGGGAAGCGTGAAAAAGACCGAGTAGATCCGTTCGTGATTTTCGTTGATCATCGACTCGATAAAATCGTCATCATACTTGAGCGGGATATCGAACTGCATGACACTCTCCTTTGGGGACGGTAATTTTTCTGTACGATAGCACATTCCCGCGCGAAAAGCACGGCATCCCCCGCCCTGGAAGCCATTGCGCGATTTCCGGATGGATGTGCCTTCAGCGGGACTTTGCGGCCAGCAGCGTGCCGCAGCCGCCCTCGCATTGCCCCCTCCAGCGGTTGCCCCGGCGCACATGGGGCAATTGCGCGCGCAACGCGCGGTAGATCTCCTGCCGCCGCTCCTCTCCGGGTGCGCCAAAGGACGCAAGGCCGACCGGATTGTAGCGCAGGAGGTGTAGCGTCGCCTCCGGAAAAGACGCCATGCGCCGAGCCAGTTCCTCCAGTTCGGCGTCCGTGTCGTTGAGGCCGGAGAAGAGCAGGTAGTTGATGCCCACGCGGCGGCGGCTCCGGCGCGAGAGTTCGGGCCAGATCCTGCCCAGGGCCGCCCACAGCGCCTCAAAACCCGGGCCTTCCGGCAGGATGCGGCGGTAGATCGCGGCGGTCCCGGCATGCAGCGACAGCATCAGGCCGTTGTGGGGCAGGCGCAGAAGCTCTTCCAGACGTTCAAGCGGACGCCCGGTGGTGGTCAGCGACAGTTCCAGGCCACGTTTGCGGCACTCCGCCAGAAAGGCGCGCGTGACGTCCCAGTTCAGCAGGGGGTCGCCGCTGCCGGACAGTGTCAGGCGCCGGAAATCGCAGCCCAAGGCCTTGGCCCTCTCCACCTGCGCCCAGAGTTCTTCAAGGCTCAAGTTGCGGAAAAAAGTGCGTCCCGACGCGCAAAACGCGCACCCCAGGGGGCAGCCCGCCTGGCTGGAGAGGCAAAGCGTGCCGCTTCCGTAGAATACGCTCTCCACGATAATGCCGTCTTCCAGCTCTACAGCAATCTTGCGGTTGCCGTCCATGAATACTCCACTCCTTCCGCTTCACTGCGCTTGCGTCCGGCAGATCTCTTCCTGCAACTCCCCCCACCCGGCTTCGCCGGAAGCCCCCGCACCGAGGGGGGCAGAAGCACAACCTTCCCTGAGGGGGTGGCACTAAAAATATTTTACATTCTCTTTACAATTGCTTTATACTACTTTGGACAAGGATAAGGGGTGTTTCCTATCACCGCTTGTCCTTCATTCCCGAAAAGGCATATCTCAACCTTTCAACCCAACTTTCCTCCGGTTGCTTCCCAGGCTCCCTCCTGCAACCCCAAATTCAAAGTTCTTTCAAACTTTCCGACATCATAACACCTGCAAACCCGAAGGAGGTGATGAAAACGCGGCACAGCTTCACCCATGGCTTTTCAAGTGGAAGAAAACCCATCCTTTTTTACGTTTTTTCAATCACAGGGAGGTTTTCATGAAGCGACGTACTTTTTTATGCCTTATGATGTCCTTGTTTCTTGTCATCGCCCTGCTTCCGTCGGACAGTCCGGCGGGCGGCAAGGCCCATCCCAATGCCTTTGGGCGCCCCACTCCCGACAACTGGAACCCCGGTGAACACATCACCGCGACCCGCGCCACCCGTCCCTACGGCTGGATGGATCAGACACGCTCGGAAGTTTTGGCACGCAACGGCATGGTGGCCACCAGCGAACCACTGGCCACGCAGGCCGGTCTGAAAATCCTGCAGGACGGCGGCAACGCGGTGGACGCCGCGGTAGCGGCCTCGGCGATGCTGGCGCTGGTCGAACCGCATAGCTGTGGATTGGGCGCGGAGCTCTTCGCCATTGTCTGGTCGGCAAAGGATCAAAAGCTCTACCAGATCTCCGCCAACGGCTGGTCTCCGGCCAGCTGGTCCATTGACTACTTCACCAAACGCGGCTTCAAGGAGATCCCCAAGAAGGGCATCTTCTCCGCCGTGGTGCCGGGTTCGGTGGATGGATGGGACAAACTTTTGAAACGCTTCGGCACCATGACCTTCAAGGAGGTGCTGGAACCGGCCGCACATTATGCGGAGGAAGGCTTTGGCGTACATGAGGTGCTGGCAGGCAACTTCCGCGATTCCAAAGAGGATCTGCTGAACGTTGATCCCGACACTGCCGCAGTCTACACGAAAAATGGCGAGGTACCGGCGCTCTACAGCATCTTCCGCAATCCCGACATGGGCCGCACCTTCCGGGTCCTGCAGGAAAAGGGCCGTGATGCCTTCTACAAGGGCGAGATAGCCGAAGCCATCGTGAAAAAGGCCAACTCGCTGGGCGCGGAGTGGACCATGGAGGACCTCTCCACCTTCGAGGCGGAATGGGTACCACCGGTCACCACCAATTATCACGGCTATGACATCTGGGAAACCCCGCCGCCAAGCCAGGGCTGGGCAGCACTGGAAATGCTCAACATACTTGAGGTCTGTTCGGAAGAAAACAACTTCGATCTGGCGGAACTTGGCCGCGAAAACCCGCTCTTCACCCACTACATGGCGGAAGCCAAGAAAATCGCCTACTCCGATCTGCTGCGGTACAACGCCGACCCGCGTTTCGAGGGCCCGCCGCTGGATACTTTGCTTTCCAAGGACTACGCCAAGAAGCTTTGCCCGCTGCTCTCCGCGGAAAAGGCCCGTCCCGCCAGCGTGAAGGGCAACATGGGTGGCGGCACCATTTACATGAGCACAGCGGATCGCTGGGGTAACATGGTATCGCTGGTCTACAGCGTCTACTACTCCTGGGGTTCCAAGGTAACCATCCCGGGCTACGGCTTCCAGCTTTCCTGCCGCGGCGCGATGTTCCCGCTGGATCCCACGCATCCCAACCGCCCGGAACCGCACAAACGGCCCTTTATCACCATCATCGCCGGATTCATCAGCCAGGGTGGCAAGCCGTTAATGGCTTTCGGCAACATGGGCGGAAGCACCCAGCCACAGGCACATGTCCAGCATGTCATCAACATGATTGACCTGGGCTATAACGTGCAGGCGACCACCGACGCGGCCCGTTTTGACCATGATCAGGTCGCCGACCGGCTGGATCTGGACATCTATCTGGACAAGGCGGTGGGCGAGAAGCTGCGCGCCATGGGGCACAATGTCAAGGCTGTCCGCGGTCTGGCCGGAGGTTATCAGGGCATCCTCTTTGAAGCCGATCCCTCGCTTCCCGCGCCAGACGGCAAAGGTCCGGTGAACGGTGTGTACCGTGCCGGTTCCGACCTGCGCAAGGACGGCATGGCGGCAGGTTTCTAAATCTGGATCGCCTTTTTGAAAACATTCCTGTTCCGGCCCTTGACGAGGACAGGTACAAAAAACCGGGGTGAAAGCTGAAACTTTCGCCCCGGTTTGTTTGATGAAGAATCTTTTTAAATGCGCGGCAAACTTCTCCAATAAACTCCTCGGACGGTAAAAGACAGAGGCGAGCTCAGTTATGCTCATCCTTATTGAGATCCAGGTAATCATAAAGCATTGAAACAGACATGACCATCGGATATTTCAAACCAGATTCAAGGAAATCCTTATCACCGCTTAAAATGACATTTATTCCATAAAAGATTGCATCGGATAATATTTGAATATCTTTTTCGTCTCTTAATGTTCCAAATTTTTCTTCAGAACTTCTTAAAAAAGAAAAGCCAATATTCTTATATATTTTATATATATTATCAGCTTTATATGGCCATTTTTGCATCAATTTTTCTTTAAACTCTTGTTCGATATAAGATGTTACATAAATTGTATACCCTTTCAATATTAATTTATTAAGTAACGCCAATGGCTTTCCATGAAAAATCAGTGCAGATATCAAAACATTCGTATCAATTAATATTTTCATAATTTCATTTTATTTTTTCTGAAATTAGCCATATCTGCTACCATTTCTTCCTCATTTGCCCAACCGGTATCTCCATCCAATATTTTATCAATTTCTTCACATGCTTTCACGAGTTTTTCCGCTCTGCGTTTTCTGTCCCGTTCAATCAGATATTCCATATAATCAATTGCATCAGATTTTGATTCATCCGACAATTGTACATACAATTCGTTGACAAGAGCTGTATTCATCACATTTCTCCTCTCAGGTTCCACTGTCCCATTCTCTTACAATGCCGATAACCGGCAAGACAGACTGGAATATTTGCTCAAAAACCAAGCGCAAAAAATCAAAGTCAACGGAGTCCCAGCGCGACGTGGGTCTGCGGGATGACCCGCACATCCGGGTGCAGACGGGCCGCCAGCGCCTGCCAGCACAGCAGTTGGGATGCCTCGCAGGCCGCACCGCCGGTGCGCGGCTGTAAAATCAGCGGCAGATGCGGCGCCTTTTCCGCGGCAAGCGCGGCCGCCCGCGCAAGCTCCTCTTCCGCCAGCTCCGGCGCCACCACCAGTTTCACGCAGCCGCCCACCGGATCCGCAAGCCGCAGAAACTCCGCGTGCGCCTCCCAGCGGGTTGGCTCGCCGGTTACGGTGGAAAGCTTGATGTCCAGCGCCACATGATCGAGATGGGGCAGAACCTTGGAAAGAGCCTCCGGCAAGGTGCCGTTGGTTTCCAGATAGATGGGCAGCCGCCCGCGCAGAAGCGGCAGGATCTCCCGCAGGCTTTCGGCATGCAGCAGCGGCTCTCCTCCGGTAAGGCTCAGCGAGTGGTGCGCCCCGGGGAGGCGTTCCAGAAAGGCGTCCACCAGCGCCAGCAGCGCCTCCGGCCCAACCGGATTGGCAAGCGCCCGTCCGTCTTCCGTCAGGATTTCGGGCGGCATCTCGTGGCGCGTGTCGCAGTAGGCGCAGGCAAGGTTGCAGCCCGCGCAGCGCACAAAGATCTGGCGGCGCCCCACCCAGGCGCCCTCCCCCTGCACGGAGGAAAAAGCCTCCACCAGCGGAAGGCCACGTTCGCAGTGCTCAGTCACGGGTGTACTCCGCACGCGCGCGGCCCGATTCCCAGACGCCGACCCGCTCCACCTCCACCGGCCAGGCGGCAAGCGCCGTTTCCAGCCGCTCGAACAGGTAACGGGCGATATTCTCCGATGAGGGGCTCATATCGCGAAAGGTTTCGAGTTCGTTGAGATACTTGTGATCCAGTTCCCTGAGCAACTTGCGGGTCTCGTCCTTGAGCACGCGGAAATCAAGCCCCAGGCCCGCCTTGTCCAGCTCGCGCGCGGCCACCGTCACTTCCACCTTCCAGTTGTGGCCGTGCAGCTTTTCACAGTCGCCGTGATAGTTGAGCAGATTGTGCGCGGCGGCGAATTCCTCCTCAATCGTCAGATGGTACATGCTCTTCTCCTTCTTCCGGATCCGGGGACGAATCGTCGTCCTTCACCGGCACCCGGTAACTTTCATCCGCCCAGCGGCCAAGATCGACAAGGCGGCAGCGCTCCGAACAAAAGGGCCGGCTGGGATTGCCCTCCCAGTCGCATTCACGGCCACAGATGGGACATGGTCTCCTCATTTTCAGGCTCCTTTTTCCACCTCATATCATCCGGGGTGACACCAGGCCGTCGCGCTCCCAGCGCATAAGCGCCTCCCGGGCGCCGGTAACCGGATCTTCGGTGTCTTCCACCACATAGAACCCGGCGTTGCGGTAAAAGCGCACAAGGCCCTCGTTGTGGAGATACACCCTGCTCGTCAGGCAGCCGCGCAAGGTTTTGACAAAATTCAGCAGCTCGGACCCCAGTCCGCGCCGCTGGTGGGAAGGATGGGTGAAGAGCGCTTCCAGATGCTCCTTCTGGAGAACGGAAAAGGCCACTATCTCCCCCCGGGATTCCAGCACCAAAGTTTCGGCATGCGGCAGATAGACGTTGAGCAGGGCATCCGTACGCGTCTGCCAGAAATCCCCGGGAATGAAGTCATGCGCCTGAATGGAACCGGCCAGCCAGATGGCGACAATCCGGCTCACATCCTCATCCTCGGCACGGCGAATCTTGGAATGTTTGGCGGCAAAAGTCATTGCAACTCCTTTTGAGTATCCGGAACAAAAGATGAATGCAGTGTACGCCTGTTGCCATTCATGGACGGACGCACGGCACGATCCCATATCATATAGACGCCATCGCGATTTTGAAAGCTGCCCATGGGAAGAAAACCACTTTCCCGCAAAAATTGGGGCATGTCCGGCAAAATGGATGCATCGTCCTCCGGCGACACGCCCCGCCGATTCAGGGTTATCACCCGTCTTATGCCGCCGAGTTCCCAGCGCAGACGGGATTCGGAACTGGTATTGAGCATACGCACCACGGCGGGCAGATAAAAATGGAGTGGTTTGCCTAACGAAATGCCCACGGTTCCCACCACATCCCCGGCCTGAAGTCCCGCCACTGTCTGCCGGGCGATACTGCGCATAATGTCGCGGCTCCGATCAAACGGAGCATGGAAAATCTGCCAGAACAGCATAAGCACAACCAGCGCGGCAACGGTCACCGCCATGCAGGAAGAAACCTTCGCGGGCCTTGGACAGGAGCGCCCGGCCCAGAACACAAACAGCACCGCAAGCGCAAGCGCGAGCGCCGAAAGCAGAACCTGCTGCCAGGTCACCAAAGCCGCCAGCAAAATCAAACGGGAGGAAAGCGGCGAGCGGAGCAGCCAGAGCGCCGCCAGTCCCACAAGGCCCGCCAGCGCCAGAAGGGGGAGCAGCCAACGCAGGACCAGCAGCAATCTCCGCCACCAAAGCACAACCGGGGGGCAAACGGCATCAAGACGTTCCAGCAGCAGGGCCAGAGCAAAGGCCGCCACCGGAAAAACGGGCAGCAGATAACGCGCCTTGGTCAAGGGCATGGCGAGAATGAGGATCGTCAGCAGTACCAGCGCGTCGCGCAATCCGCGCGAAATGCCATCATCCGGCGTCTTGTCCGCCCGCAGCCACAGCAGCGGCACCAGCGCAAGCCAGGGAAGAAAAAGCGCCGGTCCGCCAACGAGGCCGCGCAGCCACCTGCTGAAACTGAAGAAACGATCATTTTGCCCCAGGGGAAAGATCCGCTGCGACAGTTCAATCCACCAGATGTGCCACATGTCGCCTTCCAGGGGGACTTTTGAAGCAGCGGCTGCCGCAAGATCCGGCACCTCTTCTCCCCACACTGCGCGCGCCGCAAGCCAGGAGGAAAAGATCCCCAGAGCCACCGTCAGCCCTGCGGCATGTCCCGGACTCCACAACAAACTCAGGCACCGCCGCCTGCGCAGCACCGCACAAGCGGTCACATAGAACACCAGGAGGATCAGCGGCCCCTTGAAAAGCATCCCCAGGCCCAGCGCCACGCCCGCCGGCACCCACAGACGCCAGCCCTCCCTTTCCACCGACAGATTGTCCAGCCACAGCAAAATGGCGCATCCCGCGCAGACGGCAAAGCCCATGTCCACTTCGCAGAACCGTCCGGCCCGCAGAACGCCCACAGCCGTCATCAGCACCAGACCGGCCCACAGCCGCCCGCGCAGGCTCAGCCACGCACCACGATGAAAGGCCAGCAGAGCCAGCAGCGGCACAAGACTCAAAGCCGAAGGCAGCCGGCAAAAGAACTCGTTCCTGCCGCCCAGTCCAACGGAAAAGGCCACCAGCCAGTTCATCAGCGGCGGTTTGCGGTAGTAGGGCTGGCCGTTGAACACTGGCGTCAGCCAATGACCGTCGGAAAGCATGGTCAAGGCCGGATATACCCGCCGCACCTCGTTGAAGGCCAGTTCCATATAACCCAGCCGAAAAAGAAACAGGAGCGCCCATACCAGGATGAACGTTCCAAACACCCTGCCCCGCGACCATTGCGCATCGGACGACAGCATTTCACAGACTCCGAAAGATAATTTTGCAGCAAAAACGGCGGCATGTGTGAGCCAATTCGTCCCACCATGGCCAACAACGAAAACCATCAATTTTTTTATTCGTCAAATGATTTTTTTTGATGGATGCGAAAGATCCGTTCTTTGCGAAAAACAGGGCGGAAACATTGAGGCTTTTTGAAACTGTGAGGAAAGACGCCGGAGAGGATGGAGGAAATACGGTGAAAGAAACGGCAAAGGGGGCGAAAGCCACGATAAAGGCTCTTTCACCCCCTTTTTCATTCTTCGCGAGATGCGATATTGACGTTTGTCAAATCCGCTCCCTATGCTTCCATTGTCACATTACGGCTGAGCGGGCTGAGGTTCTCCCTGAGGAACCGGGGGAACTGGAGGAGCCGGGGGAGCCTGCGGGCCCTGAGGGCCACGCGGACCTTTGGGGCCATGGAAACCTTTGGAACCATGCGGGCCTTTGGGACCATGCGGACCCTTGTGGCCATGAAAACCTTTGGGACCATGCGGACCTTTGGGGCCATGGAAACCTTTGGGACCATGCGGACCCCTGGGGCCATGGAAACCTTTGGGACCATGCTGCATATGCGGACAGCCCAGCGCGGGATCGGGCAAACCCTTCTTGACCATTTCCCGGCGCAGCTTGACGCTTTCAGCAGTCATCTTGCCTTCCAGCTCGCTGATGTTCTTCACAAGCGCATCGATCTCCTCGTCAGAGGCCTCGGCAGCAATTTTGTAATCCAGATTGGCCTGAAGCGCCTTCATCTCCATTCGCAGAAGATGCATGGTCTTGTGATGCTGCTTGAACATCTCCTTCACTTCGGGAGTCAATTTCTCTCCCCAGGGAGGAGCCGGAGGAGCCTCAAGCGCCTGATTCTGCCCCGGATCCTGGGGAAGAGGAGGCGGTGCCGCGCCGACTGTGCAACAGATCCCGAAAACGGTGAAAATCGTCGCCACCATGGCTGTCTGTACCTTGTTCATACGACAATCCCTTTCCTGGTTGGCCGTTACCGGCGATTGACATTTCTCATGGCTCTCCCAAATCATTCCGCATCTCTGGACGCCATGAAACAAACATCATGTTTTCATGCGGAAGATGTATGCTTTTGCTCCGGAATTGACAAGTAAAGTTTTATCCGGTCTTTTCCGGCAGAATCCTCGAAACCGCCATGAAATCAAAAAAAGCGTGAAGTACGCGTTAAGGGATCCTTCTCTTTGAAAAAATTGGGGGAACAGGCAAAAAAAGCATCTTTTGCCTACCTTAAAAGCACTATTATCGGCCATAATAGCAAGAGTGAGTGTACATGCTGTTTTTTCCACATCCCCTTCAAGTTCTGCGGCAAGGAATCCTCAAAAATGAACGGTTTTCATAAAAAGCTTGGCGTCTTTCTGCTGGCCCTCACGCTCATTCTCTGCGGATGCAGGGACCACGGAGACTTTTCAAAGGATCAGATGCGACGCATGAGCGTCTTCCTCTCCAATTTCACCGAACTGGGGATGCTGAACTGCAACGTGCGCACACTGCTGGACGAAAGCAATCCGCACGCCATGCTGCACTTCAGCATCCGGCACAACTACTTCAACAACTACAACAGCTCGGTTGCCTCCTGTCCGCTGCTGGACTGTCCCTGGGGGCCGCTGACCATCAAGGGCAGCGCTGTGCAGACCAGCCTCAAACGCTATTTCGACTACGATTTGCCCTGGCTGCCCTCCGCGGAAAAAGGCTCCCCGCCCTATCACTTTGACGGGCGTTTTTATCACTTTACGCCCCCCGAAAAACCGGGTCTTGTCCGTTTTGCCCGCGTCAACCGCGCACGGCTGACACGCGAAGGACTGGTGAAGATGCGCGGCGAAATTTACAACGCGGAAAACGAAAAGGAAATTCTGGGCACTTTCAAAGCCGTGGCCAAGCCCCACACCTGGAACGGCCGTAAAACCTGGGCTCTGCTGGAAATACACACAGAGGAGCGGTAAAGAGAGCTTTTTGCAAAAGAAGAGAAGAACGAATTGCGAGAGGCGCTCCTCACTGCGGAGCGCCTCAGTTTTTCCGGGGGCATCTTCCCCATTACTTCCCTTCTTCCTTCTTGTGGTGCGAAATCTTCAGCTCGCCATCCTGGGCGTCCACCACGATCTCCTCGCCTTCCAGAATGTCGCCGCCGATGATCGCGCGGCCAATGTCGGTCTCCAGGCGGTGCTGCAGGTACCGCTTGAGCGGACGCGCACCGTAGACCGGATCGTAGGCGGCATTCGCAATCTGTTCGATGGCCGCATCGGTGAGGCGCAGGCCCAGGCGACGCGCATCCAGACGCGTGCGCAGATCGGCAACCAGCAGCTCGATGATCTTGCCCACTTCCTTCTGGGAAAGCGGCTTGAACAGCACGATGTCATCCACACGGTTGAGGAACTCCGGACGGAAGCCCCGCCGCAGTTCCGCCATGACCGCCTCCCGCGCATCCGCGCGGATATCGCCTTCGGGCGTCACGCCTTCCAGCAAATACCGGGAGCCGATGTTGGAGGTCATGATGATGACGGTGTTTCTGAAATCGACCGTCCGCCCCTGCGAATCGGTGATCCGGCCGTCATCCAGCACCTGAAGCAGCACGTTGAACACGTCGGCATGCGCCTTTTCGATCTCGTCGAACAGAATGACCGAATAGGGTTTGCGCCGTACCGCCTCGGTGAGCTGGCCGCCCTCGTCGTAGCCGACATAGCCGGGAGGCGCGCCCAGAAGACGGCTGACCGAATGCTTCTCCATGTATTCCGACATGTCGATACGCACCATGTGATCCTGGCTGTCGAACAGCGTTTCCGCCAGGACCTTGGCCAGTTCGGTCTTGCCGACGCCGGTCGGTCCCAGGAAGATGAAGGAGCCGATGGGACGTTTTGGATCCTTGATGCCGGAACGCGCCCGGATAATGGCGTCCGCCACCAGCTGCACCGCCTCGTCCTGCCCCACCACACGCTCGTGCAGCACCTGATCAAGCTTGAGCAGCTTCTCGCGTTCGCCCTCAACCAGCCGGGTCACGGGAATGCCCGTCCAGCGCGACACGATGTCGGCGATTTCCTCCTCGGTGACCTCCTCGCGCAACAGCCGGTTTTCACCGGGATGGCGCCCCTCATACTCCTTGAGCTCCTTCTCCAGTTCCGGCAGGCGTCCGTACTTGAGCTCGGCCGCCTTGTTCAGATCGGAGGCACGCTCGGCCTGGCCGATCTGTTGGTTGACGCGTTCAATCTCCGCGCGTACCTTCTGGATCTTGCCGATTTCCTCCTTCTCCGTATTCCACTGTGCCCTCAGGCGTTTTTCCTCCTCGCGCAGATCCGCCAGCTCCTTGCGCAGGGTCTGCAAACGCTCACGGCTGGCCTCGTCCTTTTCCCGAGCAAGCGCCGTCTCCTCGATTTCCAGCTGCATCACCCGCCTCGTCACGCTGTCCAGATCGGAAGGCAGGGAATCAATTTCGGTACGGATCATGGCGCAGGCCTCGTCCACCAGGTCGATGGCCTTGTCCGGCAGGAAACGGTCGGTGATGTAGCGCTTGCTCAAGGTCGCCGCTACCACCAGCGCGCTGTCGCGGATGCGCACGCCGTGATGCACCTCGAAACGCTCCTTCAAACCACGCAGGATGCTGATAGTGTCCTCCAGATCCGGCTCGCTCACCAGCAGCGGCTGAAAACGGCGCTCCAACGCGGCATCCTTTTCAATGTACTTGCGGTACTCGTCCAGCGTGGTGGCGCCGATGCAGTGCAGCTCGCCGCGGGCCAGCATCGGTTTGAGCATGTTGCCGGCATCCATCGCCCCTTCCGCCTTGCCGGCGCCGACGATGGTGTGCAGCTCGTCGATAAAGAGCAGGATCCGGCCGTCGCTGGCACGGATCTCGCTCAACACCGCCTTCAACCGTTCCTCGAACTCGCCCCGGTACTTGGCTCCGGCAACCAGGGATCCCATATCCAGCGCAAAGACGGTCTTGTCCTTCAGACCCTCCGGCACGTCGCCACGCACGATCCGGTGCGCCAGGCCTTCCACCACCGCGGTTTTGCCCACGCCCGGCTCGCCGATGAGCACCGGATTGTTCTTGGTTTTACGTGAAAGAATACGGATGACCCGGCGGATCTCGTCGTCACGGCCGATAACCGGATCGAGTTTGCCCTTGCGCACCTCTTCCACCAGATCGCGCCCATATTTCTTGAGCGCGTCATAGGTCGATTCCGGATCCTGGCTGGTCACCCGCTGATGACCACGTACCTGGGAAAGTGCCGCCAGCAGACGATCCTTTGCCAGGCCAAACTGCTTGAAAAGACGCCCGGAGCAGGTGTCTTCCCCCTCGTCGCAAAAGGCCAGCACCAGATGCTCCACGCTGACATACTCATCTTTAAGATGCGTGGCCTCATCGGCGGCTCGTTCCAGAAGCTGGCTCAACCTTCTGGTTATATAGACCTTTCCGGCCTCGATGCCAGGCCCGGAAACCGAGGGCCGCCGCGCCAGCTCCTTGTTGAGCGCCTCTTCCAGGCTTTTCGGCGAAGCGCCGGCCTTTTCCAGAATCAGAGGGGCCAGCCCGTTCTGCTGCCCCAACAGCGCGGCCAACAGATGTTCCGCGTCCACTTCCGCATGGCCCAGACGTGTCGCCCGACTCTGGGCGTCCTGCAGGGCTTCCTGCGTCTTCTGCGTCATCCGGTTGATATCCATAAAAACCCCTCCTCTTATTGAAATTCTTAAAGTCTTCCCATCTTTTGGGAAAAACGGCTTGTACAAAACGGGGCGCCCCCACAGAAGCGCCCCTTTTATCAGCAAAATTCTTTCGAATCCGCTTCAAATCATCCGGCGTTTATTTCGATTCAATCTTTATCTGACGCGGACGGGCCGCTTCACTCTTGGGCAGATAGAGTTTCAACACGCCATTGGTGTAATCGGCGTGCGCCTTTTCCTGATCGATGCCCTCAAGAATCTGGAAACGCCGGTAATAGTCATGCGGTTCATACTCCTGCATCAAAAACTGCCCTTTAAGACAATCCTTGCACACCTGCCCCTTGATGGTCAGCATATCGCCTTCGATGTCGATGGAAAGGTTTTCCTTTTCCACGCCCGGCATATCCGCCACCAAAATCAGACCTTCATCGTTTTCCAGAATATCGACTGGCGGCATGATGAAATCTTCTTCGTCACGGGTTTTTTCCGCCTGGTTCAATTCGCTGTTTTCGGAAACCATTTCCTGTTCGTTCATGATGTTTCTCCTCTATGTGCATAAAATTGATTTTGTGAAAAATTCTGAACAACCCCTGCGTGCCTTTTTTCTCAAGGCTTCAACACCAGCTTATGCGGTTTGGCTTCTTCCGCCTTGGGCAACATCACCTTCAGGCAGCCGTTTTTCAGCTCGGCTTCGGCCCGGTTGGTATCCACCTCGAAAGGCAGTTCAATGGTACGCATGAATTTGCCGACCCCACGCTCTCTGCGGTGGTAGACCTGGTTGTTCTCTCCCTCTTCGATACTGCGGCTTCCGGAGAGGGTCAGCGTATTTTTCAGGATGTTCATCTCCAGCTCTTCCGCCTTGATGCCCGGCAGCTGCGCGCACAGATAGAGATTGTCGGCGTCCTGCGAAAGATTGATCCGCGGCATGTCGGAAGAAGCTCCGCCCATCATGCGCTGTCCGTAACCGTAGCCCATTCTCCGCATGATCTCGCCCATCTCACGTCTCATGGCTTCCATTTCAGAAAAAACGCCCATGTTTCTCCATCCTCTCATGACTTTCTTCCTTTCATTTTCGTGATGGACGGCATCGCCGCGACAGACCCTGCTACGACTTGCCGTCACGTTATATCGATTTTCCAGGGCGGGCCTTTCGTCCATCATCAGGCGAATCCCGCCAGCGCCTCTCTCGGGCTCCTGCCCTCCGGCGCTTTCGACCATCTGTTAATCCAAACAATGTGCCAACTGGAGAAAAAATTTTTTCATATCTGATTTCAACAGGTTATGGAGGATGTCCCGAACTGTTCGCAGCTCTGTGCAACGTCGCACCTGAAGCGCTGCGACAGTGCTGCGACGTCGCACAAGGTGAAACAAGCCGACAAATTGCTTTTTCACCACTTTTATTTTAGTTTATCGAGAGGATTGGCCTTACCGGCAAAGTGCATTACCAATACAAAAGAAAGGAGAGTAAAATTATGGGTTTGAATGAAGACGGCAGTTATACCGAAGTCGTCAACACCAGCTGGAGCTCCCGCCTTGGCAACTCTTTCAAGGGAATTCTTGCGGGACTGCTGCTGCTGGCGGTTGCCACCGGCCTCATGTGGTGGAACGAAGGACGCGCCGTACACACCGGGGACGCCATCGCCGAAGCACAGGGGGTCACCGTGCCGATGAGCAACATCGACCAGGTGGACCCTTCGTTCGAAGGCAAGGTCGCGCATGTCTCCGGAATGGCCACAACCAATGACACCGTGGCGGATCCGACCTTCATGGTGAAAACCCAGGCCTTGCGGCTGCGTCGGGAAGTCTACTACTACCAGTGGGTTGAGCAGGTACGGGAAGAGAAACGCCAGAAAGTCGGCGGCGGCGAAGAAACCACACGTCATTACACCTATGAAAAACGCTGGGTGAAATCGCCGGTCAATTCCTCCGGCTTCAAAAATCCGCAGGGTCATACGAACACCGTGCCGCTCTCCGGCCTTGGGGACGAAACATGGTACGCGCCGAACGTCACGCTGGGTGCCTACCGCCTGCCGGACTTTCTGTCGCGCGCCATCGGCGGAGAAAAGGCGCTGGATGTGCGGCTGACCGGGGAAGAACTGCGGGCGCTGCGCCAGAACCTGTTTTCCGGCAGCACCCCGGCGAGCAATGCCGTCAGGATTGGCGGTAATAACGGCGGGATCGGCGGCATTGGCGGCATTGCCCGGGCCATTGACATGAACGCCGCAACCGGCCTCCATGCCAGCGGCAATATGATCTACATTGGCAGAAGCCCCAACCAGTCAGAAATTGGCGATATCAAGGTCCGCTTTTACGAGATCTCTCCGGCGGTCGTCTCCCTTATCGCCAAGGTAAGCGGCGACACCTTCCAGAAGTTCCTCGCCTCCAACGGCACAAGTTTCCACAAGCTTTCCATGGGCACGGTTGACATGGGCACCATGTTCCAAAGCGCCAAGGACGCCAACACCACCATGACCTGGATCCTGCGCGTGGTCGGC
>JAILGY010000188.1:0-4859 GCA_024696325.1 bacterium
GGAAAGAGCCGCCAGGCGGAAAAGGCCTTGAGGGCAAGTAGAATCTTTGCGCCGCTTGCCTTGCGCACCCGGTCAAGCAGCGCGAGATTGCCGCGCAGGGCCCCCAGATCGATGACGAAGGCCGGGGAGGGCGCCGCTTCAAGGATCTGTGCGATGTGATCGGTCATGTCTTCCGTCCCATTCACAGCCTGGGCCATTCGCCTTCCACCACAACGGTGGAGAGTCCCAGAGACTTCATCCGCTCCAGGAACGGCGTGGGCGCGAACTGCTCCATGTTCCAGACACCCGGCTTTTTCCAGAGGCCGCTCAGCATCATGACCGCACCGGTTGCAGCCGGCACGCCGGTGGTGTAGCTGATCGCCTGGGAGTTGGTCTCGCGGTAGGCTCGTTCATGTTCGCAGATGTTGTAGATGTAGACCTGACGCGGTTTTCCGTCCTTCAGGCCGCGCGCAATGACGCCGATGCAGGTGCGGCCGGTGGTCAGCGGCCCCAGGCTTCCCGGATCGGGGAGCAGCGCCTTCAGGAACTGCAGGGGGATGATGTCCTGCCCCTGGAAACGCACCGGATCGATGCGGGTCATGCCGACATTCTGCAGGACCTCCAGATGTTTCAGGTAGTTGTCGGAGAAGGTCATCCAGAACTGGGCCTTGCGGATGGTGGGGATGTGCTTGACCAGCGACTCCAGTTCCTCGTGGAACATGCGGTAGATGTTCATCGGCCCGATGCCTTCGGGGAAATCGAAAGAATGCTTGGTGGACAGCGGCGGCGTCTCCACCCAGTTGCCGTCTTCCCAGTGGCGGCAGACGGCGGTTACCTCGCGGATGTTGATCTCCGGGTTGAAGTTGGTAGCAAAGGGCTGCCCGTGATTGCCGGCGTTGGCATCGATGATGTCCAGCTCCTGGATCTCGTCCAGATAGTCCTGGGCAGCCAGCGCCGTATAGACGTTGGTCACACCCGGATCGAAGCCGCTGCCCAGAAGCGCCATCAGGTTCTTTTCGCGGAAGAGGTCTTCATAGGCCCACTGCCAGCTGTATTCGAAGTGGGCGGTTTCGGGCGGCTCGTAGTTGGCGGTGTCGAGATAGTCCACACCGGCGGCGAGGCAGGCGTCCATGATGTGCAGATCCTGATAGGGGAGCGCCACGTTGATCACCAGCTGCGGCTGTTCCGCCTTGATCAGCGCCGTGGTCTGCGCCACGTCGTCCGCGTCCACCTGCGCCGTCTTGACCGGCAGAGCGGAAATTTCGGCGGCAATGGCGTCGCATTTGGAACGGGTGCGCGAAGCGATGGTCATGGCGGTGATGACATCCCGCGCCTGGGCACATTTGTGGGCAACCACCCGTCCAACTCCGCCGGCTCCGATAATCAGAACTTTGCTCATGTATGTTCTCCTTTCGTCACATTGGGCTAGCGCATATCCCAGGAACTTTGCATGAAATTTTTTCCCGCGGTGCGCGCCGGGAAAAATCCTTTCCAGAGACCGTTAAAATCTTTTGTATCTTTCAGGCGTTCATGTCACAGTTTTATCTGAAGGGTTTTGCCTAATGCAACCGCTTTTTCACGCCGGAGTGCTTTGGCAAAAAAGGAAAAGGATTTTTACGGGAGGAAACAGCAGGAGAAAGGAGGAATCCATGAAACGGCATATGGAACTGCAAGTCTGGGGGCGGGTACAGGGTGTCGGATTCCGCTCCTTTACCCGCAAGAAGGCGCTTGCTCTGGGATTGACCGGCTGGGTGAGCAATGTAGAGGATGGATCGATGCAAGTGGCGGCGGAAGGGGAGGCCGACGCTCTGCTGACATTGGAAACATGGGTGCGCAAAGGTCCTCCCCTGGCCTGGGTGGAGCGCCTGGACGCCCGGTATTCCGACAATCTGGAGGGATTTGAGAATTTTGTTATAAGGCGCTGAAAGCACCAAGAAAGGAATTATGACATGCTGCCGCCTTTCAAACTGGAACGGTACTTTGCGCGCTACGAATTCGCGGTGCGGCATTTGCTCTGCGCCTCCGATTGCGAATCGGTGGCCGTCGGCGATCTGCTGGCGCTGGAGCCGGACGCGGCCGAGCGCCTCAGCCGGCTGTGGCTGGGCTATACCGAAGCTCCCGGCGCTCCGTCGCTGCGGCGGGAAATAGCCGCGATTTATGATAGCATCCATCCGGAGGAAGTGCTGGTGCACAGCGGAGCGGAAGAGGCCATCTTCCTGCTGATGCGGGCGCTGCTCGGCGAAGGTGATCATGTCATTGTGCACTGGCCCTGCTACCAATCGCTGCTGGAGGTAGCACGTTCTGCGGGGCGGTTCTTTTCCCTCTGGCGGGCGCGGGAGGAGAATGGCTGGCAGCTGGATGTGGACGAGCTGCGCATGCTTGTCCGCCCCAATACCCGCGCCATTGTTCTCAACACGCCGCACAACCCCACCGGAAGCCATCTTACCGCAGAGGAGTTTCGGCACGTCGTCGGGATCGCGCAGGACTGCGGCGCCTGTCTCCTGGTGGACGAGGTCTACCGCGGAAGTGAATACGACAAATCCCATCTGCTGCCCGCCGCCTGCGACTGTGGCCCTTCCACCGTTTCAATAGGCGTCATGTCCAAGACCTACGGGCTCGCGGGCCTGCGGATCGGCTGGATCGCCACCCACGATGAAAAACTGCTGCGCCGGGTTGCGGCGCTCAAGGACTACACCACCATCTGCAACAGCGCCCCCAGCGAGCTGCTGGCGGAAATCGCGCTGCGCAACCGGGAACAGCTGGCGCAACGCAACCGCGAAATTATCGTCCGGAATCTCGCTTTGCTGGATGACTTTTTCGCCCGTCATGCCGATCGCTTCAGCTGGCAAAGGCCTCAGGCCGGGCCTATCGCCTTTCCCAAGCTTCTCCACGGATCGGTGGAAGCCTTCTGCGAGGACCTGGTACGCACCGCAGGCGTCCTGTTGCTGCCGGGAACGGTTTACGAGGATGAGGGCAACCATCTGCGCATCGGTTTCGGACGGCGTAACATGCCGGCCGCTTTGAAGGCGCTGGAGGACTATCTGGAAAAAGAGTAAAATGAATACGGAACGAACTCCGCATGATGCGGCCTACAAACAGTTTTTCAGTAATCCGGAGATGGTTGCCTCGCTTTTGCGGGACTTTGTGCCGGAAGATTTTGTATCTGAACTGGATTTCTCTACGCTGGAGCGGTATCCGGGCTCCTGGGTGACCGGGGATCTGCGCGAGCGGCACGACGATATCGTCTGGCGGGTGGGCTGGAAGCGGGGAAGGTGGTGCTATGTGGCCCTGCTTCTGGAATTCCAGAGTACGCCGGATCATTGGATGGCGCTCAGGATGCTTTCCTATACGGCGCTCTTGCTGCTCGATCTGGTGAAATCCGGGCAGGTTGAGCAGAAGGAAGGATTACCGCCGGTTTTTCCTCTGGTGATCTACAATGGAAGCCGGAACTGGCAAGTGCCGCAGGATGTTTCGGAACTGTTTGCGGATATGCCAAGCAGTTTGCGTGTTTTCTGCCCACGGCACCGGTATTTTCTGCTGGACGAGGGACAAACTTCGCCGGAGACGCTGGAAAGGGCAACCGGTCTTGCCTCGTTGCTTGTGCGTCTTGAGCGGGCCGGGAATGTGGACGAAGTGCGCGGGATTATCAAGGAACTGATTGTGCGTTTGTCTGCTCCCGAATACAAGGGCCTGCGGCGTGAGTTTACGGTGTGGCTGCACCGCGTGGTGCTGAGGCGGATGAAGATTGCGCAAGAGATGGAAGAATTTCATGACCTGCAGGAGGTTGACGATATGCTGGAAGAACGAGTTTCCGAATGGAAAAACGACTATATCTGGCAAGGCAGAAAACTGGGCCGGGAAGAAGGTATGTCTCTGGGACGCGAGGAAGGTATTGAGATGGTTCTGCTGGATGCCTTGGAGACCCGTTTTGGCGCTGTGCCGCAGGCGATAAGCGACTCTCTCGCAACAGTTAGCGGTACGGAGGTTTTGCGCCGTTTGGTTCGGTGCGCTTGGCAGGTGGCCTCGCTCGAAGAGTTTCTGGATGTTCTGGAAAACGTGAAGCATTGATTGTGCCTCATGCAGTTTCATGACCTGCAGGAGGTTGACGATATGCTGGAAGAACGAGTTTCCGAATGGAAAAACGACTATATCTGGCAAGGCAGGAAACTGGGCCGGGAAGAAGGCATAACTCTGGGCCGAGAAGAGGGCATGGCGTTGGGCCGCGAGGAAGGCATGGCGCTGTGCCGCAGGCGGTGAACGACTCTCTCGCGACAGTTACCGGTACGGAGGTTTTGCGCCGTTTGGTTCGGTGCGCCTGGCAGGTGGCCTCGCTCGAAGAGTTTCTGGATGTTCTGGAAAGCGTGAAGCATTGATTACACAACTTCTATCAGAGTTTGCCGACAGGAACGCGGCTGCGTGGATTATTGTACGCTCTGTTCTGTGAAGCTTCTGTTTCCAATGAATTTTGACGATAAATAATCCGCTTGAGAGAGAACTTCCATGTCCGAAGGTACCATCCACGAAGACCAGAATGCCACTATCCGCGAAAATCAGGATGCCACACTGCGTGAAGAACCGAATGCCGGTGCTACCGTCCGTGAAGGGCAGAGTGTCGCTGGAGTGGGAACTTTTGGCACAGGCGCGAGTTTTCAGGGCTACCGCGTTGTGAGGCAGTTGCCGACAAAGGGCAGCGAAGCTGACATCTTCGTCATGGAAAAGGATGGGAAACAGTACATCCTCAAGCTGTACCGCTATAGCGTTAAGCCAAAGCGGGATATTTTACTAGCCATCAAGGCCTTAAGTGAAAACCATCCGCATGAATTCATCCGCCTCTTCGACGTGGATTTTGATCCCGCAAGTGAGCGCTGGTACGAAATTCA
>JAILGY010000218.1:0-4203 GCA_024696325.1 bacterium
TTGGCCGAACATGGCTATCCCGTTCATCCGCTGCCCGCCTACCGCCGGATGGTCGGCAACGGTTTTACCACCCTGATGCGCCGCGCGCTGCCGGAAAACGCTTTTCCGGAAACTTCACCGGAGCTTGCGGCGCTGGTTGACAAAGCACGCGCCTGGTATGGCGAGCATATGTGCGAACATACCCGTCCCTATGAAGGCCTGCCGCAGGTTCTGGAATGCCTTGCGCGCAACGGGACGCCGCTCAGCGTGCTTTCCAACAAGCCGGAGCCGCTGGTGCGGCAAATAGTGGCGCATTACTATCCGAAAATTCCCTTCGCCCATGTCTGCGGCGGGCGCGAGGACATGCCGCTCAAGCCCGCGCCGGATGCGGTGCTCAAAATTCTTGCGGCAATGCGTATCGCACCGGAGGACTGCTGCTATATTGGCGATTCCTTGGTGGACTGTGCCACCGCCCGCAATGCCGGAACGCGTTTTGCCGCTGTTACCTGGGGCTTCGGCACGGTCGAAGAACTGAAGCAGGCGGGCGTGACAACTTTTCTGGAGCATGCCGGGGAAATTGCGGATCTGGTAAAATGAAACATGAAACACCAACGTTTTGAATGAGGGGATTGAAAGAGCATGACGGCGACGGTTTGGCTGAAAAAGGATCGGGAAAAATCGCTGTTAAGGCACCATCCATGGGTCTTTTCCGGGGCGATTGCCCGGGTGGAGGGAAAGGCGGCTCCGGGAGAACTGGTGGAGCTGCGTTCGGCGCGCGGAGATTTTCTGGGGCGCGGCGCCTATTCGCCCTCCTCCCAGATAACGGTGCGGGTCTGGACTTTTGAGGAGGATGAGGAAGTGGGGCCTCAGATGTTTCACAAACGGCTTGAACGTGCCATTGCCCTGCGGCGTCCTCTGGAAGGGAAAAGTTCCGCTCTGCGGCTGGTCAACGCCGAATCGGACGGCCTGCCGGGCGTTGTCATCGATCGCTATGGCAGCATCGCTGTCTGTCAGTTCACATCGGCTGGCGCGGAATGGGCGCGCGCGGCCATCGTCGAGCAGCTGCGCACACTTTTGCCCCTGGAAACCATCTACGAACGCTCCGATCCCGATGTTCGGGTCCGGGAAGGCCTTGCTGCCCGCTGTGGGCTGCTGTCTGGCGCGCCCCTGCCCGAACTGGTGGAGATAGTCGAGGAAGGCAGGAAGTATCTGGTGGATATCACCTCTGGCCACAAGACCGGCTTTTACCTCGATCAGCGCGAAAACCGCACGCAGGTGGGGGCTCTGGCGCGCGATGCGGAGGTGCTCAACTGCTTTTGCTATACCGGCGGCTTTACGGTGGCGGCACTGCAGGGCGGGGCGCAGCATGTGACCAGCATAGACGCCTCCGCACCAGCGCTGGAACTGGTTGAACGCAATCTGGCGCTCAATGGACTGGATGCGGACGCCAATACGAATCTGCACGGCGATGTCTTCCTCTGGTTGCGCAAGTTCCGCGATGAGGGGCGAAAATTCGATCTGATTGTGCTCGATCCGCCCCGTTTTGCGGATTCCCGTGCCCGGATGGCTTCAGCCTGCCGCGGCTACAAGGATATCAACCTGCTCGCCTTTAAGCTTCTGAATCCCGGCGGCATATTGGCCACCTTTTCCTGTTCCGGCCTGGTGACGCCGGATCTGTTCCAGAAGATCGTCGCCGACGCGGCGCTTGACGCCCACCGTGAGGCGCTCATCGTGCGGCATCTGACACAGGGCCCGGATCATCCGGTCGCACTCTCCTTCCCGGAAGGCACCTATCTCAAGGGGCTGATCTGCAGGGCGATCTAAAAGAGGAACCGGGCATAAAAAGTTCCAGTGAATGGGCGAGAGGCGGAAAACAAAGTACGCGCCTCCGCCCACCGATCGCATTTCCATGAGTTTTTGGATTTGAATCCAAAAATGATTGCTTTTTACTCAGTTTTTGGATGATATGCTTTGTTTGGGTGGCAATGGAGGCGCGATACAATGCTACAAAGACTGGAACGGAAAGAATATCTGGAAAAGCTCATCAGTTTCCGCGACAAACAGTTAATCAAAGTCGTCACAGGTGTCCGGCGTTGCGGAAAATCCACTTTATTGGAGATTTACCAGGACTATCTGCGGGCAAATGGGGGTATCTCGGAGAATCAAATTGTTGCTGTAAATCTTGAGGATTTTGATTTCTTCGCCTTGCAGGAGCCTGCGGCCTTACACGCCTACGTCAAAGAGCGTCTTGTTCCTGGAAAGATGACATATGTATTTCTTGACGAGATTCAGCATTGCACCGACTTCCCTGCTGTGGTCGACAGCCTTTATATCCGGAAAAATGTGGATATCTACCTGACCGGCTCCAATGCCTACATGCTTTCCAGCGAAATTGCCACACTGATCTCCGGGCGTTATGTGGAGATCAAAATGCTGCCCCTGTCTTTCGGCGAATATGTACTCTCTACGGGTAACGAAGAAAACCTTGCGGGAAAGTACCGGGACTATATTCAGGAAAGTTCCTTTCCCTATGCGCTGGAACTTAAGGGACAGCCGGGTGCGCTACGGGATTATCTGGAAGGTGTGTACAACACAATCGTGGTCAAAGATATCGCCGCCCGGAAAAAGATCGCGGACACCATGATGCTGGAGAGTGTGACCCGGTTCGTGTTCGACAGCATCGGAAGCCAGCTCTCTACAAAAAAAATTGCGGATACCATGACTTCCTCCGGACGAAAAATTGACGTGAAAACTGTGGAACGGTATCTTGAAGGGCTGATGGAGAGTTTCATTCTCTATCGGGCAAAGCGCTACAACATCCGCGGAAAGCAATATCTGAAAACGCTGGAAAAATATTACGTGGTTGATATCGGCCTGCGTTATATGCTGCTCGGGACCAGTAGCACAGATGTAGGACATATTTTGGAAAACATCGTCTATCTGGAATTGCTCCGCCGGGGCTATGAGATTTCTGTCGGCAAGATCGACGATGTGGAAGTGGACTTTGTCGCAAGAAACCAGCGGGGTATTCAGTATATTCAGGTAGCCTCCAGCGTCCGGGATGAAAATACACTCAGCCGCGAACTCGAGTCTCTGCAAAGGATTTCGGACAACTATCCCAAGGTGATACTTACGCTTGATGAGGACCCGGAAGGCGATTATGAAGGCATTCGGCGGATCAATGCCTTGGAGTGGCTGATTGGGAAAACTGATCTCGCATAATCTGTCCGAATAAGAACAAAAAAAGCCCCGGTTTTTGGCCGGGGCTTTTTCCATATTGGTTTGGGAAAGCTTTCTCAGATCTTTCCACCCTCTACAACGATGCTGTTGGCGTCGCTTTCTGCACCGTAGACCGCCCGCAGAGTGGCTTCATAGTCGGCGTGGAAGAAGTTTTCGGTGCCCAGTTTGACGATCTCCTCGTTGAGCCATTTCATCAGGCTGGCATTGCCTTTTTTGATCGCCGGATTGATCGTGTCGAGATTGCCAAGCGATTCGATGCCGACTTTGTAGCCGGGATTTTCAATTGCCCAGGCCAGCACTTCCGTATTGTCGGTGCTGAAGGCGTCGCCGCGGCCGTCCAGCAGAGCTTTGTAGGCGTCCGCATACATCTCGAACTTGAGCAGCTTCACTTTCGGATAGTTTTCGGAGAAATAGGTTTCAGCCGTCGTGCCCTTGACGATGATGAGCGTTTTGCCGTTCAGCTGTTCCGGAGCAGTGATGAGGGCGCTTTCCTTGGAAACGACACCCAGCGCCACCTTCATGTAGGGCAGGGCGAAGTCGACTTTTTCCGCGCGCTCCGGCGTCTTCGTGAAGTTGGCCAGTACGAGGTCAACCTTGTTGGTATCCAGCACTTCAACGCGGGCGGCCGGTTCAACCGGAACGAACTTGACCTTTACGCCCATATCCTTGGCGATGCGGTTGGCAAAGTAGACGTCGTAGCCCTGATATTCGCCGTTTTCGTCGACATAGCCAAAAGGCTTCTTGTCGCAGAACACCGCGATGACGATCTCTTTGCTCTTCTTGATCTGCTCAACCGTGCGGCCCGTGTTGTTTTTCGCCATGGCGCTTCCCGCGAAGATTAGTGCGAGGCCGGCTACCAGAACTGCCCATACTGCTTTTTTCATGATTCTGCCTCCTGTCATTAAATGTTTTTTGCTGCTCTTTGAACAGCGCGGCAAGAATACCTCTACTTCTTGCGTACCTCAAAGGTGAAATTTTGCAAAA
>JAILGY010000235.1:0-3128 GCA_024696325.1 bacterium
GAGGTGCTTGTCACCCCGGAAGGTGCGGTCCGACACGGCGGCGATATCAAACGGCCGGGCGAACTGGAACACATCACCATCACCTGGCATCCGGCCATCGCTTCCATCGCGGTCAGCTCCTATTCGGCGCTGGAAAACGGCACCGGCTCCTTCCAGGAATATGGCGTGTTCGTTCGCATCAAGAATGGTGCGCAGACCGTGGAAATTCCGGCGGCCAACACCAGCGCCAACCACCGCAGCTACACTCTTTGCTTTGGGGAGATTCTGTATGGCACAGAAAAGGACGCACTGGAGGTATCGGCTCTGGAACTGTACAGCAGACCAGATTCGGAGCACCGAATAGGCTACAAAAATGGCCGGGTCGTCATGGACATCGGCCCGGAAGGCCAACTCAAATGATGACAAAACGCCGGGGCATTCCAACCGCTCCTCGCCAACCGTTAAGCTTATTTGTTGTATTTTTCAAAGGAGGAAAAAATCACGAATCATCAATAAACAAGCTATATATGTTCCTACATAAAAATTGAATACGTTATGTAATACAGAAGTTGACCTCACGAGAACCGCCAATTCTTTATCAACAGTCAACATCTGACGGGATATGCTTCTATTTGGGCATGATTTTGTCGATGTCTTGGCATGGGTATCTGGCGGTACCTCGTGAGGGCATGATGAAAATCATGCCTTTTTTATTTCCCCCGTTGTTCTTTGATGGAAAGGAGAAAAAAGAATGAAAAAACGCTCTGTTCTTCTAGGAATCCTATGCCTGGTCATGACCGGATGCATGACTGCCGAACAGCATCGTGCAGCCGTTCGCAATGATGCCGGAGACCGGCTTTCCATTGCCAAGGTCCAGCGTGAAATTCGAGTAGGTATGTCCGGAGCCGAGGTCGTCTCCATTCTCGGTTCGCCCAACATGGTCACAACCGACAGCGAGCGCCGGGAAACCTGGGTTTATGACAAAGTGGCCACGGAAAGAGCGTACTCTTCGTCCTCGGGCGGTTTGTTCCTCATTCTTGGCGGTGTAGGCAGTGAGGCTGGCGCAAGTTCGTCCAACCAACGGACCATCACCATCATTATCAAATTCAACAAGGACAACACGGTCCGCGATTATTCCTACCGTCAGTCCAGCTTCTAGGAGAACATGACCATGAAAAGATTGCTTGTTCTTTTTATCTGTTTGGGCCTGTTGGCGGGTTGCGCCCAAATTCCCAAGGAAGCGCTTGAACTTCCACCGGAAAGTTTGGCAAACCGCCAGCTCCAGACCCGGCGTTTTGAAACGACCAACAAGGAACAGATGTTGGGCGCCGCCGCCAATGTCTTGCAGGATCTGGGCTTTACCCTGGAAGAATCAGAGATTCCTCTGGGCGTTTTGACCGGTTCCAAAACACGAGACGCAGTAAGTGCCGGCCAGGTGGCCGGAGCGGTTTTGATTGCCGCTCTTGGAGGCGGGGCCATGCCAATAGATTCCCATCAGATCATCCGGGTTTCCATGGTTATGCGCCAAAAACCAGATGTTAACGAATCAACGGTGCGCGTCACCTTCCAGCGCCTAATAATGAATACCGCAGGTCAGTGCACAAGAGCCGAGCAGATCAGTGATGTGGAAATTTACAAGGAATTTTTTGAGAAACTTTCAAAATCCGTCTTTCTGGAGGCACACGAGATATGAAAAAACAACTTGCTATCGTTCTTTCTCTTCTGACTCTTGCCCTTGGCGGATGCGCGGTCAACGCGCGCCAGGGCGTTCTTGATGCTAATGGAGCGGAGCAGCTGAAACTGCGTCAGATCCAGACCCGCTACTTTGACACGGCAGACAAACAGAAAACTGTCGAGGCCGTCATCGCCACGCTTCAGGATCTGGGATTCGTCATTGACAAGGCATCTCTGCCCCTTGGCAGCGTAACTGGAACCAAACTCAAAGGATATACGATCCGCATGACCGTCAACGTTACCCCCAGAGGTAAGGACCAGATGACCGTACGGGCCAACGCACAGTACAACGTTACCCCCATTCAGGATCCCGCCCCCTACCAGAGTTTCTTCGATGCACTGTCAAAAAGCCTGTTCCTGCAGGCGCATCTTGAAGAGTAGGAGTTTGCTTTCGTAGCTTTCCCGGCAATTATGCGGCGTTGGTGTGAAATGCTTCGCTGCGATGTCGGTTACAGACCTTTTTCGGAAAGGAGAGAATGATGACGAATGAAGAGTTTGTAAGAAAATGCAAAACATGTACGCCGGAACAACTTTGCCAAATGTTGAAAAATGGTGCGAATGTGAATGCCAGAGACAAGGACGGCAATACAGCTTTGATGGTGGCAGCTAGACAAAATCCTTCTTTGGAAGTAACGGCGATATTACTTCAGGCTGGTGCAGATATTACGGCTCGAAATACAAAGGGAAAAACGGCGATCAATCAAGCAGCATACAATCCTGATCCGAGAGTAGCAAAATTTTTAGCGTCGGTAAGTAGAAACGGTTTGAGAGAAGAAGCGGCTCTATCAGAATTATTGGAGGATGTGTTGATGGATTCAGCGGTTGATGCCGTTTCTGATTGTGATTTTGATTTCGATTTTTGAAATTTGTAGAGACGGGGGTGCGAACAAAAGGCCAACCGCTTCACACTACCTGAAGACATCCCCCAAACGGGTTCTGGAAACAAACCCACACCCGCCTTACTTCGTTGATCTGCAATCTGCAACACCATAAAAGCGGGCGTCTTTCCCTTCCAGGAAGACGCCCGTCATCTCTCAATTTCTTATACCGCGTTTGACCAGCTCGACCACCGCGCGCTCATCGCCCTGATCCGCAGCCGCCTTCCACCAGCGTATTGCCAACTTGTTGTCCTTGGGCACACCGCGCCCTTCCGCGTAGCAGCGTCCCAGCCAGGACTGCGCCTGCGGCAGACCCTGTTCGGCCGCCTTGCGGATCAGCGCTATGCCTTCCGGTGACTTTGGATTCCAGCGTGAAAGGCAGGCGCCCAGCATAAAAGTAGATTCAATATGTTCCTGGCCCGCAGCCGCCCGCAGCCATGTTTCCGCCATCTTGCGATCCTTCTCGACCCCGTCTCCGGCCACATAGCAGCTTCCCAGATAAAACTGCGCGTCCGCATGGCCCTGCTCGGCCGCCGC
>JAILGY010000002.1:0-4505 GCA_024696325.1 bacterium
AAAAAAATAAGTAAAAACTTGGCAATTACACAAAATTTGTGTAAATATGTTTTTGTCAAGGGGGTGATATGAAAGCAAGCGAGTTAATGAGAAAGCTGATAAAAGCGGGGAAGTTTACCTTCAAAGAAGGAAAAAAACACACAAAGGTTTACCTGGAAGGAAAGCTGATAACAGAAATACCAAGGCACGAGGCAAAGGAAATACCACCCGGAACACTCAAGAGCATCGTGCAAAAGACAGACATTGAACTTTAACCGGAGGGAACACACGTTCCCCCATGGAGGCTATAATGGCAAAATATTATTATGCGGCGTTTATTCCTGATGGCGGGCAGTTTTCCATCTTCTTTCCCGATTTTCCGCCCATCGCGACTTGCGGAGACAATTTCGAAGACGCCATGGACATGGCGGAGGATGCCCTGCGCGAAATCATGAAGGAGCCCGAATACAGCGGTAAAAACGCGCCCATGCCCTCTTCTCTCAGCCAGGTCAGGCAGGCAACGGCCGAATTTCTCAAGAGCATTGAACATGAGGCGGACGGGGAAATCCTGTATCAGGTGGTCAAGGCTCCGGATACGGATACAACACCGGTGCGCATCAATATTTCCCTTCCCCGGAACGTCCTGGCAGCCCTGGACAGGAAAGCCGAAAACGCCGGCACAACCCGATCCGGATACATTGCGAGGATCGCCCTTTCATAACCCGCTTTAAAACGCCAATAAACAAAAAGGGCTTACAGCATTTTCACCGTAAGCCCTTAAAATCATTGGAGCGGGAAACGGGATTTGAACCCGCGACCTTCAGCTTGGGAAGCTGACACTCTACCACTGAGTTACTCCCGCATGCGGGAAAGAATATAATCACAGTCCGGCCCGCTGTCAATGCCTTTCCCAAAGACCGAAAGCCAATCCAAAGCCTCCTGCTGGCTGTCCAGCAGCCCGTCCATTTCCGCCTGTTCCAGTGCCCGCAGCGCTTTGCCCAGTTCCGGGCCGGAAAGCCCCGTCAGGCGCCCGACCACCTCCGCGGGAACAAGCGGCGGCACCCTTCCGGAGACGGCGCAGCGCCCGTAGTTCGCAAAAGCTTCTGCAAGAGACGCCTCATCCACGTTTGAGAGCAGCACCGCAAACAGCATCCGCTCCCGGAAGTTGCGCCCCAGACGCTCCAGCCAGAGCGCCCGCCCACGTTCCGAACAGCGCAACTTTTCGTAGCGTTCCGGCAGATCGGCAGGTGTGGCTGCCAGATCGGCCAACAGCCGCCGCATCCAGCCACTCCAGGGCAGTTGCCGCCAGACGCCGCCGCAATCCGCGCGTGAGAACGCCGCAAGGCGAAAGGCCGCAAGGCTTTCCCGCGCAAGTTCCTCCATGGTGCGCATTCTTCCCCGAATGTCCGGCAGGGCAAAGCCTTCGGGCAGGGAGCCAAACAGATACCCACAGCACCCCGAATCCCGCAGCAGGACAAGTGGATCCTCATCCTGCCCCAGAATTTTTTCCAGCTCGGCGACAATCCGTTCACCGGCGCATTGCCGCAAAAGAGGAACGTCACGCCGCATCAGATACAGGGTTTCCGGCTCGACCTTCAGCCGGAACTGCAGGGCCAGCCGCACCCCGCGCAGAATTCGCAGCGGATCGTCCACAAAGGCATCTTCCGAGCAGCAGCGCAGGATGCGCTGCCGCAGATCGGCAAGGCCGCCCAGCGGATCGACGGGCCGGACCATTCCCGTCTCATGCAGCGGAAAGGCCAGCGCGTTGATGGTAAAATCCCGCGCCCGCAGATCCTCTTCCAGCGTGGCAGCCCGCCACGGCGCGAAATCTACGGAACCCTGCGCAAGGCACACCCGGCTGTAGCCGCGTTCCGCATCCAGTTCAAACCAGGTGCCGTTCAGGCTTTGCGCAAAACGCCGGGCCAGTTCGCCAGCATCCCCGGAGGTTATGACATCCCAATCGTGGACAGGCTTTCCCAGCAGGGCATCGCGCACCGCACCGCCCACCAGATGACAGGGGCCCTCCGATGCCTGGCGCAAAGCCCGCAGCAGCGAAGGCGGCATCATTTCCACAGCCTGGCCCGTCTTTTCCGTCTCTAGCGTTCCAGCGTGACTGCGCCCTGATACAGCAGTTCAAAGAGCTCGGCGATATCCTCTTTGGCGATGCAGGAGAAGGTCACCCGCAGATCCGTTGCGTTGACGGCAATGGTTCCCACTCCGTAGTTCTCCAGCAGATGCAGCCGCAGGGCCTCGGCATTGGCGTTTTTCAGTTTCAGGCACATGAAGTAGCCGGAGTTGAAGGGATAGGCCTCCCAGACTTCCCGGAACTTGTCGTTTGCAGCCAGAACTCTTTTCACCTCCAGCGCCCGTTCCTTAAGAACCTGGAACTTTTCCTCCTTCTCCTTTGCAAAATCCGGATCCTTAAGCGCCGCCAGCAGCAGCGTCTGGGAAGGATGCGCCGCATTGGAAATGGTGGCGCGAATGCTGCCCATTGCCTTTTTCTCCAGCGCGGCAAGCGCTCCTTCGGCGCCCGCTTCCGCGGAGCCCGTCGCAAAGGTGATGAAACCGGTCCGGAAGCCCCAGACAAAATCCTCCTTGGTGGCGCCATCCACCTTGACCGCCAGCACCCTCGGATGCAGACCGGCCAGGCGCCCAAACAGCGATTCCTTCAGGGAATCCTCGTAAAACAGCCCGAAATAGGCATCGTCGCAAACCGTCACCACATTGCAGCCGGCTTGCGCCGCATCCCGCACCGCTTCCACAATCGCCTCGCCCTCCGCCTCCGTGGGCGTATATCCCGTGGGATTGTTGGGGAAGTTGAGCAGCACCACCGCCTTGCCCTGCGCGGCGGCAAGCTCCAGAAGCGTTGCCCTCAGGCCCTCGGCATTGAAACCGCCTTGGGCGTTGAAAAACGGATAGCAGCGGAACTGGCCGCGGTTGCGCACCGCATAGATCAGGCGGTAGTTGCCCCACATCTGATCCGGAGCCACCAGTATATCGCCGGGATTGACAAACAGATCGCCCACGATGGAGAGCCCATGGGTCAGCGCGCTGATCACCACCGGAAGGCTGAAGGTCTTGCCTTCAAGCGAGGGATTCTCACGCAGAAGTTTTTCCCGCCAAAGCGCGCGCAGTTCGGGTTTTCCGGCGGGCGGCGCATAGGGATACAGCTGATTCGGAGGAAAACCGGCAAAGTGCTTGTGGATGCAGGGCAGGTACATGGGAGCGCCGTTTTCCGTGGCGATGCCGATGGTCACATTGAACTTGTGGGCTTTGGCCTTGGCCTCGGCGGTCTGGGAAAGAATGCCTTTGGGAAAATAGAGTTCATGGCCCAGCTCCGAGAGCATCTCTTCGGCATGGGGATTGTGCCCGGCAAGGGCGGCATTGAGTTCAGCGGCAAGCGGATTCATGAGGGTCTCCTCCTGACAGGATTTCATCAAGGGTATATGGAAATGGGCGGGAAAAGCTTTAGCCGCGCCTTTTGGCACGGGAGAGCGCAACCAGCCCGCCAATCAACAGGCCAATAAGAACGATCAGAACGATATCACCCGGTTTGAACATGGACTGTTTTCTTTCATGTTGGATTTTTTAACAAACGAAAAACGCGGCCTTAAACCACGGTTTTCAAAACGCCGCATCCGGCAAGGACTTGCCGCCCGGACGGTTTTCAACGCCCAAGCAAGGCCAGGGACAGCGCCGGACAGTAGGTGATGATCAGCACCGCTATCAGCAAAATCGCAAAGAACGGCAGCGTCGCCACATAGACCTCTCCCACCGTCTTTTCGAAGCGGTAGCTGGAAATGAACAGGTTGAGGCCAACCGGCGGCGTCAGGTAGCCGATCTGCATGTTCGCCAGGAAAATGATTCCCAGATGCACCGGATCGACGCCGTACTGCACCGCCACCGGCAGGATCAGCGGCACTACCAGTACCAGCGCGGAAAAAATGTCGAGCAGCGCGCCCAAAAGCAGCAAAAACAGATTGAGCAGGACAAGGAAGGTCATCCGGCTGGTGACATGCGCGCTGATGAAGGCAAAGAGCCGCTCGGGAATCTCGGCGTCGATCATGCAGGTGGCAGAAGCCATGGAAACCGCCAGGATGATCAGCACCCCGCCCACCAACACCATGGAACGGCGCATAATTCCCGGAAGCTGTTTTAAGGGGATTTCGCGCAGAATCACTACCTCCACCAGCGTCACGTAGAGCGCAGTCATCGCCGCCGCCTCGGAAACGGCAAACCAGCCGCCGTAAATGCCGCCCAGCACAAAGAAGGGCAAAGGCAGTTCCCAGGCCGCCTCCCGCAGCGCACCGCCCACTTCCCGCCAACGGAAAGCCCCGAAGGACAGCCGGAGCGAGCGATTGCTCCAGGCGCTCCACAGGGCCAGCAGCCCGATCATCAGCAAACCGGGAAAGATCCCGGCCAGGAACAGATCCTCTATCGACATCGGCGCGCCGATGTGCATCTGCTGCGCCACAATGCCGTACAGAATCAGCGGCAGGGACGGCGCAAACAGCAGGCCCAGACTG
>JAILGY010000034.1:0-9831 GCA_024696325.1 bacterium
TTTTCCAAAGCCCGCGCGTTCTTCATCTGGTGATCATGGGCCGCAAATGGAAAAGGCACCAGCACTGCAGGCCGTCCACAACCGGCCAGCTCCGCCAATGTGGTCGCACCTGCACGGCAGAGTACCAGCTGCGCTTCCGCATAGGCACCCGCCATATCGTCTATAAACGGAACCACGTTCCCTTCGTCCCAGCCCGCATTCCGATAACCGGCGCGTACCGTTTCCAGATCCGCCGCACCCGTCTGATGGCGAATCCGCAAACGGCCGCGCCACGTCTCCAGCAACGGCAAAGCCGCCACCATGGCCTGATTGAGGGCACGCGCTCCCTGACTGCCACCAAACACCAAAAGCGCAGGTGGTTCGCCCGGGATCTCGGGACAGGCGAAAATATCACCGCGCACCGGGTTGCCGGTCAAAACGGAGCGCGCAAAGATCCCACTCTCGTCGGGAAACGACAGGCAGACGCAACGCGCCCAACGTCCCATCAAACGGTTTACGGCACCGGGAATGGCATTCTGTTCATGGAGAACATAAGGAATACCCAGCACTCTGGCTGCCACCAGGACCGGAGCCGAAACATAGCCCCCCACACCCAGCACCACATCAGGACGGAAACGCCGCAACAATCGCAGGGACTGCCAGACACTCCGTACCAACAGCAGGCAAAATCCAAAGCGGTAGCTCAAGGATTGCCCGGTAAAACCATGGATATCTATCAGGGCCAGTTCAAAACCGCGCTTTGGTGCCAAAGTCGCCTCCAGACCATGCGCCGTACCCACCAGCAGGACCTCATGGCCCGCATTCCGAAACTCCTGAGCCACAGTCAAAGCCGGAAAAACGTGTCCCCCGGTTCCTCCACCGGCCACAACAATCTTCACGAGTTCTTCTCCACCTCCCGCTCACCGTAGCGGGAAACGCTTAACAGCAGCCCCACCGCCAACAAACAGCACATCAAACTGGAACCGCCATAGGAAATAAACGGCAGCGCCATGCCTTTGGGCGGCAACATGCCCAGCACCACCGCAATATTCAAAAAAGCCTCCAGCCCAACAAGTACCGTTGTTCCCACCGCCAGATAACGCCCAAAAGGATCGGCAGTATGCAAGGCCACCCGCAATCCCAGAAGCACCAGGGCCAGAAACATCCCGGCCACTGCCAGCACTCCGACAAAGCCCAGTTCTTCTCCCAAAACGGAAAAAATAAAATCGGTGTGCGCCTCCGGGAGATAGAACAGCTTCTGAATGCCCTGTCCCAGTCCCTGTCCCCAGAAGCCTCCGCTATCGAAGGCAATCTGGCTCTGGATAATCTGATAGCCCGACGTATCCGGAGTAGCCCAGGGGTTAAGGAAAGCCAGCAAACGTTCCCGCCTGTAGGGCACCTTGACAATTGCCATATAAAGCAATGGTCCGCCCGTAAGCGCCGCCATCAGCAGATACCGGAACTTGACACCTGCCACAAACATGATGGTGGCGCCCACCGTGCCCACCACCACCGCGCTGCCCAGATCCGGTTCCATCAAAATCAACCCCAGCAGCACAACCAGCATCACCGTATAGGGCAGAAATCCAAGGAAAAAACCGCCTATTTTCTCCTTCCTCTTGGTCAGGGAATGCGCCAAATACAAAATCAGCGACAACTTGGCCAGTTCCGAAGGCTGAAAAGAAAAACCTCCCAACCGGAACCAGCGTACCGATCCATTGGCCGAATGCCCCAATCCCGGGACCAAAAGCAGAGACAATAGCACGATACAGCTCAACAGCAACGGCATCGCGAAGGGACGCAACTTGTGATAGTCATGAAACATCGTTACAACCATTGCAATCAGGCCCATGATCACAAACACGCTCTGCCGCTTGAAGAAAAAGAAGCTGTCATGATTGCAGCGGGCCTGTTCCATGGCCATGACTGCGGATGCCGAATAGACCATCACCACACCCAGACAACTGAGCACCACCGCTATCAGCAAGATGGTCATGTCAAAATTTCCACGCAGCGTTCCAGTTTTAGGCTGCGCAATATTCTCGAGTTCCGCCATCTGTCCCCTTCACCATGATTGGAAAAAGCTCTTTCCTGTTGGCACCCAAGTTAACTTGAAAAACTTTCTTATCGTAAAGCATGCACGGGATCGGCTTCCCATCATCTCAATTTCAGCGTCGAGATCGCCAGCAAAGCTAAAATAATATTGACGATCCAGAAACGAACAATAATTTTGGGCTCCGTAATTCCCATAAGTTCAAAATGATGATGCAGGGGCGCCATTTTGAATATCCGCCGTTTCCACAGTTTGTAGGAAGTGACCTGCAGCATGACCGACAAGGCTTCCAGAACAAAAATACCGCCCACCAACGCCAGCATGAATTCCTGTTTGACCACAATCGCCACCATGCCCAAGGCGCCGCCCAGGGCCAAACTGCCCGTATCCCCCATGAAGATCTGGGCCGGATAGGCGTTAAACCACAAAAAACCAAGCCCCGCACCCACCATGGCCGAACAAAATACCGTCAGCTCGCCCGCACCCGGCACACTGCTGAGCTGCAGATAGGAAGCCAGGCGCGCATTACCGGCCAGATAGGCAAACAACACATAGACCGAAGCGGCAATGGTCACAAGACCCATTGCCAAACCGTCCAGGCCATCGCTCAAATTGACCGAATTACCGGATCCCACCACGACAAAAACCGCAAAAACGATAAAAAACAATCCCAAATCCGGGCGCAGATTTTTAAGAAATGGAAAGGCCAATGTGGTCTGAAAAGTCGGATGAAAAAGCAAAACCAACGCGGGCACCGCTGCGATCAAGGTCATCCAGAGCATCTTGGCACGTGCAGACAATCCATCGCTGTTGTGCCTGGCCACCTTGCGCCAGTCATCCACCGCTCCAACCGCACCGTATCCAACCGTCACAAACAGCACCAGCCAGACATACAGGTTGCGCAAATCCGCCCACAGCAGGGTGGGCACCACCATGGCGGTCAAAATGAGCACCCCGCCCATTGTCGGCGTCCCGGCTTTTTTCTTATGACTTTCCGGACCCAGCTCGCGGATCTCCTGCCCAATTTGCAGCCTTCTCAACTTGGCAATAAGCCAGGGACCAACAATGAAAGAAATGGTCAGCGCGGTAATGGCCGCATAGATGGAACGAAACGTGATATAGCGGAAAACCTGGAAACCGGAAAACTGAACATGCAATGGATAGAGCAGATGGTAAAGCATCAGAAGCACCTTTCCTTAGTTAATCTGCCACTGTCCGGCGAACAGACCACGAATCCGTTCCATACGCATTTTCCGCGAGCCCTTCAGCAAAATGCGATCTCCCGGCTGTACCAATTTCAACAAGCATGCGGCAGCCTCTTCATGATCGGCGCAACACCAGATATTTTCTTCGGCCATCCCGTCATGGAGAGCTCCTGCCCGGAGAGCGGCCGTCTCCGTGCCCAGTAAAATCAGATAATCAGCCCGTTTCGCCACCTTCTGCCCCACCTCGAAATGCATGTCCGCTGAATATTCGCCCAGTTCCAGCATATCGCCCAACACAGCTATTCGCCTGCCGGAAGCGGTCATGTCCGCCAGAGTTTCCAGCGCTGCCGCAACCGAAGCCGGATTGGCATTGTAGGTATCATCCAGCAAAACAACATCCTTCGGCAGAGAGCAGATCTCCAGTCGGGCCGGCATCGGTGAAAAATGTTCCAAACCTTTCACAATGACCGCCGGTGGTACTTTCAGGCAGAAAGCCACGGCAGCGGCCGCCAGGGCATTGCCCACATTGTGCCGCCCATACACCGGAAGCTGCACCGGATAAGCGCCACCATCCGGCAAACGCAGCAGAAAACGGACACCATCCGCCGTCACACCGATCTCTTCGGCACGCACCTGAGCCTCCGGGCTTATCCCGAACAACAGCCGTTCTACGCCGTTGGCCACAGGAATCTTCAGCACTCGCGGATCGTCCGCATTGATAACAGCCCAGCTGCCCGCCACCAGGCCGGCAAACAGTTCAGCCTTGGCACGGGCGACGCCGTCCAGACCCCGCAGACCTGACAGATGGCTGGGACCAATATTGGTGATAACCCCAACAGTCGGACGTGCTATTTCCGTCAAACGCGCAATTTCGCCCAACTGGCTGGTGCCCATCTCCAGGACCATCCACTGATGTTCGGGAGCCAATCGTTCCAATGTCAGCGGCAAACCTACCAAATTGTTCAGGTTGCCTTCAGTCTTCAGGCCCGGTCCCGTAAGGGAGAGGATCCCGGACACCATTTCCTTGGTCGTCGATTTTCCTGCCGAACCGGTCACGCCCACCACCGGACCCGAAAATCCTCCCCGGGCCGCAGCCGCCATATCTCCCAAGGCTACAAGCGTGTCCTGCACCATAATGACCGGCACCGACAACCCTGCGCATGGTTCTTCGGAAAGACAGGCAACCGCGCCTCTTCTCACCGCTTCCAGCAAAAAATCGTGTCCGTCGAAGCGCTCTCCCCTCAAAGGAATAAACAAATCACCAGCCTTGATCGTCCGGCTGTCGACAGAAAACCCTGTGACTTCCGTTGTCACATCACTCCGGCTGACCTTGCCCCCAACAATACGGCCAATTTTGCGGACATCCAGTGTTTTCACCGTGTCATCCTCTCCTGCAACGCCGCGCATGCTTCCTCGCGATCGTCGAAATGAAGCCGTTTACTGCCAACAATTTGATAATCTTCATGTCCCTTCCCCGCGATCAGCAGCACATCGCCCGCCTGAACCAGGGAAACCGCATAGCGGATGGCCTCACGGCGATCCGGCAAAGCCACAAAACCGTTCTGCGGATCGTTCGCATAGGCTTCCGGCTTCTTTTCCACCCGTCCCAGTGGCACAACTCCCGCCTTAATCTCTTCCAGAATCGCCAGCGGATCCTCGCTCCGCGGATTGTCGGACGTCAAAATCACCAAATCCGCCAACTGTGCAACCGCTTCCCCCATAAGCGGCCGCTTGCTTCGATCGCGATCCCCGCCGCAACCAAACACCGCCAATACACGCGCCGGGCGCAGTTCGCGCAAAGCTGTCAGCACCGAACGCAATCCATCGGGGGTATGGGCATAATCCACGACAACGGTGGCTCCCAGCGAATTCTCCACCTTTTCCAGCCGGCCCGGCACCTGATACGCGGTACGGATGCCCTCCGATACCGCATCCAGAGGCAGACCCGCCGCCAATGCCACAGCCGTCGTCACCATCAGATTGCTCAAGTTGTAGGAACCGAACAGGCGCGACTCCAGTTTCATCGTTCCACGCGGCGTTTCCAGCGTTCCACGAATGCCATCAAAAGAACTTTCTACCGCACCGGGACGAACCATGCCCTGCTTTCCACAGGTCAGCGTATCGGCAACGACTTCTCCCGCCAGCCGCGCTCCATAGGCATCATCCACATTGATCGCCGCATGACCGCCTTTCTTGACAAAATCCGTAAACAGCCGCTTCTTGACCTGGAAATAGCTTTCCATATCGTGGTGATAGTCCAGATGCTCGGGAGAAAGATTGGTAAAAGCAGCAACATCAAATTCGAAACCGTCAATCCGGTGCTGATCCAAACCATGCGAAGAGACTTCCATAACGATGCTGTCAGCCCCCAGACGCTTGAATTCCGCAATCATTGCCAACAGATCGATACTTTCCGGCGTGGTGTGCGATGCCGTATGAATACAATCCCCATACCGGTAGTTGATCGTTCCCAGCACCGCCGGTTTGCGGCCCGCAGCACGTAAAACCGCTTCCAGATGATAGGAAATCGTGGTTTTGCCATTGGTTCCCGTGACACCGATGACCATCATGTCCCGCAAAGGATGCCCAAAAAATTGAAGCGCCGCCATCGCCATGGCATGACGGGCGTTCTTCGCCACCACTCCTACAACAGAGGGAGGCAACTTCAGCATGCGTTCACTGACCACCGCCGCCGCGCCCCGTTTCAAGGCCTCGTCAACATAATCGCAGCCGTCGCCTTTCGCCCCGGGCAAAGCGAAGAACACGCCGCCCGGCAAAACCTTGCGCGAATCGTAAAACAGGCCATCAACATTCACATCCGACGGGCCGCTCACCGTAACCGGCTTCATCGCCTCTATCAGTTCATTGATGCGCATTTTCGAAAGTACACTCCTTCGTTTTTGTCACATCCGGATCGTTTTGAAAAAGCAGTAAACAGTGTCAGTCATCTTCGGCCAGCCGTACCCAGCACGGTTTCTGGTAGCGAATCGGCTCCCCTCCGCGTGGCGACTGATCAACCACCCGGCCATGGCCACGAATATTAAGATCCAGCTTGTTCCGCTCCATCCAGCACAGAACCTGACGGGCGCTCATGCCACGCAAATCGGGCATAATATAACCGGAAATGATTTCGCCTCCTCCCGTGGCATTACGCGCCGAATCGGAAGAATCCGCATTGGCCTCCTTTGATTTTTTTGAGGGGGAGTCGGCCACCACCGTCGTGGTCGGAGGAATCCGCAAATAGGGCAACGATTGGGCGGCAATTCTGGAGAAAACCGGGGCTGCGACCACACTGCCATACGGAGAGGTTCCCGGCTCGTCTATCATCACCAGAATAACAATCCGCGGCGCATCGCCAGGAACCATCCCCACAAAGGAGCCGACCCGATCCTCGGCGGAATAGCCACGGTTTGTCTTGTCCGCCTTTTGGGCGGTGCCGGTCTTTCCCGCGACCACATAACCGGGAACCGCCGCCCGGGTTGCCGTTCCGCCCTCTTCCGAAGTCTTCTGCAAAAGGGTCCGGACCAGATTCGCCACATCCTCGGAAACTACGCGACGCACCACTTCCGGAGAATGCTGTGTTAAAACGTTGCCTTCCGTATCGACAATCTTTTCGACAATGTAGGGACGCATCAGCAGACCGCCGTTTCCCAGTGCGGCGGTAGCCATGGCAATCTGCAGGGGAGTAACCGAGACACCCTGTCCAAAGGAAATATTGGCCAAATCCAGTTCATACCAGCTGGATGGAGACCGCAACACGCCTCCCACTTCTCCCGGGAGGTCGATGCCGGTTTTCCGGCCGAATCCGAAATCGCCCAGATAATGGTACAAACGTTGGCGGCCCAGGGAACGGCCAATTTTGGCGGAAGCAATATTGGAACTGAACTTGAGTATATCGTCCACCTGGATTTTATTGCGGGGATGCGTGTCATGAATAACTTTGCCGCTGACCATATAGCGGCCACGCTCGCAGTCAATCCATTCGCCGGTGGAAATAAGCTTTTCCTCAAAAGCCGCGGCCAGCACAAAAGGCTTGAACGTGGAACCGGGTTCAAAACTGTCGCAGACCACCCGGTTGCGATAGCGCGATGAATCAAACTGACGGAAGGCATTGGGGTTGAAGGTGGGATAGTTGGCCATTGCCAGAATCTTGCCGCTGGCAACTTCCACCATCACGGCGCTCCCCGCCTTGGCACGGGCATTTTTGACGCCAAGCGCCAGTTCTTTTTCCAGAATATATTGAAGATTCTTGTCCAGCGTCAGCCACAGATTGTTGCCCTTGTGACCGCCCTGCACGACAAAGCGTCCCATCCCCATGCCGCGCCCCCGAGCGTCCACGCCATACACAACCTGCCCGGCCTTTCCCATGATCTCCTTGTCGTAAAACAGTTCCAGCCCTTCCAATCCCCTTGGATCAACCCCTGTAAAGCCAACAACTTGCGCCCCCACAGAGGAGTTGGGGTAATACCGGCGGTTTTCCGCCACAAAACCGATTCCGGGAATCTTCAAAGCGCGGACTTTTTCGCCTTCCCGTGGAGAAATCTGCCGTTTCAGCCAAACAAAATTGCGGCCGGATTCGATCTTGCTCCGGACTTCCTTGATGGGAAGAGACAGATATGAGGCCAGAACTTTGGCCACTGAATGATCCATTACCTGACGGGGATTGACATAGACGGAATCGACATCGACACTCAGGGCCAATTCCTCCCCGCGGCTGTCATAGATGGTACCGCGCTGGGGAATCAGGGTAATCGCGCGATGATGCTGGTTTTGCGCCTTGTCCTGCAGACGTTTCTGCTCAAGAATCTGAAGATAGCAGGCACGAGTTATCACCGCGGCGAAAAACGCCACAAACACCATGCCGACTATGACAATGCGGTAACGGGCCCATACCGTCATACCCTAACCTCTCCGCTTTTGGGAACTTGCCTATCGGACGATAACGATTTGCCCCGGTTTCGGGCGAGACATCCCCAAATCGTTGGAAGCCACCGCCTCTATCCGTTGCGGACTGCGCAGGCTGGCCACTTCCAGACGCATGCGTTGTTCTTCCTGACGTAAATCCCGTACCTGCCGCTCCATGCGGGAAATCTGGTATTCAAGGCGTACCATCTCGGTCCGCGACCAAACGAAGAAGATGGCTATGGCAAACGCTGCAGCAAGGAAGACCGTAATGGGACAAATGCTCTGAAACGAAAAGGAAATTTGCCAAGGCACCGAAAATTTGCGTGACAACGATACTGATTCCGTCATGAAACCCTTAAGATCCGCCCCCATAAAAATCTCCATTTTCAGAATGATATTGCCTACGTACAGAAAAACAACCGCCCAACAGTTTACTCGCGCAACCGCCGTGCTCCCCGCAAGACCGCACTGCGGGCCCGAGGATTGTCCGCCACCTCCTGCGCCTCCGGCTTGATGCCGCTTCCCGCCAGAGCCAATCGCGGCACATGATGGCAGACACAAACCGGAAACGACGCTGGGCAAACACACCCTGCCGCCTCCCGGTGAAAAATCTCCTTGACCACCCGTGCCTCAAGGGAATGGTAGGTCAGCACCGCCAGACATCCTTCCGGAGCAAGGCAGTTCACCGCCGCCTCAAGCCCTTCGCGCAACTGCCCCAATTCATCGTTGACAAAGATCCGCAAGGCCTGAAACACACGGGTCGCCGGATGGATTCTTTGCCCTTCTCCCCGGCCCGGAACCGCCTCCCTGACCAGCTCCGCCAGTTCCTGCGTCGTGGTCAACGGCGCGTTGCAACGCGCTTCCACAAGGCGGCGGGCGATGCGCCGGGCAAAACGCTCTTCCCCATACTCCCGAAAGATTTTCTCCAGCTCTTCACCGGAAAGCGTATTGACCGCTTCCTGCGCCGTCATTTCCTGACGGCAATCCATACGCATGTCCAGCGGAGCATTGCGCATGAAAGAAAAGCCGCGTCTGCCCTCGTCCAGCTGATGGGATGAAACGCCCAAATCCATCAGGATGCCGTCACAGGCCGTTTTTCCGGCTTCCCGCAAGGCATTTTCCATTTCGGAAAAGGAACCCTGCACAAGGCAAAAACGCCCTCTAAACGGCGCCAATACTTCCTGAGCCACTGCAAGAGCTTCGGCATCGCGATCCATGCCGACCAGAAAACCGTCCGGTGCGCTTGCCTCCAAAATCAGCCGGGCATGACCACCGCCGCCCACTGTCGCATCCAGATAGACACCGCCCGAACAAGGCGTTAGCATCCGCAGCACTTCGCGTGGCATAACCGGACGATGATACTCAGAACCCATAGCTGGTCAGAACTCCAGGATTCTCCCGCAAAAATTCCTCAGCCTTGCGAATCTGCTCCAGATGCCGTTCCAGGCTCCAGATTTCAAATTTCTCGGAAGCCCCGACAATGACTACATCCTTTTCCAGGCCGGCGTGATCCGCCAGTGGCCGCGGCAGCTGAATCCGCCCCTGCGCGTCAAAAGCACATTCCGCCGCCGGAGCAATCTTAAAGCGGTTCAGGAACTCCTTGTGCGGATCCGGAGGCGCCGCATGAAACTTTTCACAGATCTTTGCCCATTCCGAAGCGGGATAAACACACAGGGAATCGACTCCCCG
>JAILGY010000062.1:0-4622 GCA_024696325.1 bacterium
AAAAATGAGGAGGGGAAAATGAATCGGAAATTGGCAGCAGTAGGTATTGGTGCGTTAGCACTTGTTTTTTGCCTGAGCTCCCTTGCTCTGGCAGAGAACAAAGCAGGCAAATTCTCTCTGTCTCCAATGGTAGGGGGATACGTTTTTGAAGGTAATCAGGATCAAAAGAACAGTTGGGCTTATACCCTCGCAGTTGGGTATAACTTTACCAAGAGTTTGGGAACTGAGGTTGCCTTCTCGTTTGTGGACACCGAAAGAGATCCGGGTGGAGGCGACATCGACGTGAGCTTGGCACGGTGGGATGTTCTGTATCACTTTGCACCGGATAGCGCTCTGGTTCCCTATGTTGCAGCAGGTGTGGGCACATTGATCACCAATCCGGAGAGAGGGAAAACGGACCCGGATCTCATGCTCAACTATGGCGCAGGGTTGAAATACTTCTTTGCGGAAAACGTTGCGCTGCGCGGTGATGTACGCCATGTCTGGGAAGTAGATGACAAGTACAACAACCTCATCTACAGTGCTGGCCTCGTTTTCCAGCTTGCTTCTACCGGAGCTCCGGCACCTATTGTAGCTGAAGCGGTTGTAGCCGACAGCGATGGAGACGGTGTACCTGATGATCGCGACAAATGCCCCGATACCCCGAGAGGCGTACAGGTTGATGCAGATGGTTGCCCGCTCCAGATGACTTTGGACATTGAGTTTGATTTCAACAAAGCTACCATTCGTCCCATGTATCATGACGATCTGGCAAAAGCAGCCCGTTTTATTGAAGACAATCCGAGCGTTCCTACCATCCTGATTGCCGGTCATACCGACAGTGTTGGCAAGGATGCTTACAACCAGAGACTTTCTGAACAGCGTGCAGAATCTGTTCGCAGATACCTGATTGAGCATTTCGACATTGATGGTCAGAAACTGGTTTCGAGAGGTTATGGCGAAACTCAGCCTCGTGCCACCAACGAGACCGAAGAAGGACGTCAGAGAAACCGCCGTGTTGAGGTTATCTGCTACTCCGTTCTTCCTGACTAAGTGAAACGAAACAGGAAATAAAAAGGGCTGTCCGAATATCGGGCAGCCTTTTTTATTTGTTTAAAATCTGCTGCAATGGAAAGAATTTTCTCTTAAATAGTTTTCCCATCTGACAGAAAGAAATTTATTTTTCCCCCGCTGTTTCCACATGAAAATACGGTTTGAGTTTGTGGAGCAGTCCCTGACCGATCCCGGGGACACGGCATAAATTCTCCAGAGTTTCAAAATCGCCGTTCTGACGGCGATCTGCTTCAATACGTTCCGCAAGTTTCATGCTGAGTCCAGGCAAAGCTTCCCAGTCGGCAATGGTCATGCAATCAGGATGCAACGGTATCTGCAAAGTTATCCGTCGAGCGGCCGGCATCCAGGAACGCCGTATTCTTCCTGTGTCTGCATCACTTTGGTAAATTATCAATCTTTCTCCTGAACGAAAATGCTCTTCCTCCAAAGAACCATTGAAAGGAAGTCCAAGCGGAACGTTCTGCGTGATATCCATCCAGGAGACATTCGCCGGAAAGGAATAAATTCCCGGTCGAGAAAAACCTTCATCCAGTTGCAACCAAATTTTAGAAGAAGCAACACAGTCGAAACATTGAAAATCACTGCCCCAAAACAGCGTCCTGCTCAAACGCCACAACCAGAATCCCAGCAACAGAGCCGACAACAAGCACTTGCCACGATTCACGACACGCTTTTCCGAAGAATATGCTGACTATCCTTGAGCAGTTTGTACTGCAAAGCATCCACCAGAGCATGGTAAGAGGCATCAATGATGTCATAGCTTACACCAACCGTTCCCCAACGCATATCGCCGTCATCAGATTCTACCAGAACCCGAATCACAGAGGCCGTTCCCATTCCCGCAGGCAAAACTCTTACTTTAAAATCAATCAGCCGCATTTCCCGCAATCGGGGGTAAAACCGCTCCAAAGCCTTGCGCAGTGCGTTATCCAGCGCGTTTACCGGCCCATGACCTTCGGCGGCGGTATGCTCCACACGCCCTTCGACTTCCACTTTGATTGTCGCCTCGGCAAGCGTCTGTCCACCTTCATCCGCCTTGCTGTTCAATACCCTGAACCCCATGATCTTGAAAAAATTCGGTAATGTGCCAAGAGCTTTACGCATCAGGAGTTCAAACGACGCCTCTGCTCCCTCGAACTGATAACCAGCACGCTCCATGCTCTTGAGTTTCTCCAGAATCTCCACTGTCACGGGATCGGTGCTGTCGACATCAATATGAAACTCCCGGGCCTTGGTCAGCACACTGGCACGGCCAGACAGCTCGGATATAAGCACACGGCTGACATTTCCCACTTTCTCAGGAGTAATATGCTCGTAGGTTTCCGGGTACCGCTGAACTGCGGCGACATGAACACCACCCTTGTGTGCAAAAGCGGAGTTGCCTACATAAGGCTGATGCCTGTCCGGAATCAGATTGGCCAGCTCGTAAACAAAGCGCGATACTTCGCTCAAGTCGCGCAATTGCTGGGCAGAAATGCACAATTTTCCCATTTTCAACTGAAGATTGGGAATAACCGCACAAAGATCGGCGTTACCGCAGCGCTCGCCAAAACCGTTGATGCTGCCCTGCACACAGACAGCACCATGCTCCACAGCCACCAGAGAGTTGGCCACCGCACATCCGCTGTCGTTATGTGCATGAATTCCCAGCGGCACCGTAATCAACTGACGTACATGCCGCATAATAAAAGGAATCTGCTGCGGCAGCGTTCCGCCATTGGTATCGCACAAAACAATACTGTCTGCGCCTGCATCCTGGGCGACCTGAAGCGTCTTCAGCGCATATTCGGGATTGGCCCGGTATCCGTCAAAAAAATGCTCGGCATCATAGATGACCTCGGCGATATTTTCTTTGAGAAAACGCACCGAGTCAAAAATCATTTCCAAATTTTCCTCAAACGTAACCCGCAAGGCCTTTTGCACATGAAGATCCCAGGACTTGCCAAAAATGGCGACCGTATCTGGACGGACACGCACCAGCGCGATAAGGTTGGTATCGCTGTCCGCGCTCATCTTGGCGCGTCGTGTCGCGCCAAAAGCAACAATCCTGGAATTTCTCAGGGGAATGTTGCGAATCTCTTCAAAAAACTCGTCATCTTTGGGATTGGAGCCCGGCCATCCCCCCTCTATATAGTGAATTCCCAGTTCATCCAGCTTTTCCACTATCCGCAATTTGTCTGCCAATAAAAAGGAAATGCCTTCCCCCTGCATGCCATCACGCAAGGTGGTATCATAGACCTGTACCGTTCTCTCCATTGCCCTTCCCCAAAAAGAACAAAGGGCAGGCACCTTGAACTTCCGGCAGCCTGCCCAATCTTTTCCATCCTCAATCCGTCTTGTCCTGCACAGGAGAAAATCTCATCGGGGAGAATCGCTCCAGTATTCTTGCGTAGCTTCCTGTGCTGCCAAGCCAAAGGCTTCGTGCAAAACCCGTACCGCCAACTCGGTATATTTGAGATCGATGATACAGGAAATCTTGATTTCGCTTGTTGAGATCATCTGAATATTGATCCCCTCATCAAAAAGCGCCTTGAACATGGTTCCCGCCACACCCGCATGCGAGCGCATTCCTGCGCCGACGATGGAAACCTTTGCAATATTTTCATCGGTATCTACACCTGCCGCCCCAATAGCTTCCGCCGTTTTCTGGATAATGGGCAAAACTCTTCGAAAATCACCACGTGGTATGGTGAATGTAACATCGGAGAGACCTCCGCGGGAAACGTTCTGAATGATCATATCCACCGTAATACCCGCATCTGCCAGCGGAGAAAACAACTGCCAAACCACACCTGGATGATCAGGAAGATGAAAAACGGATATCTTGACTTCATCCTTACTGTATGTAATTCCCGATACCAGTACTGCTTCCATGTCATCATCCTCCTTCATGACCAGAGTTCCAGGATTGTCGTTAAAACTGGAGCGCACATGCACTACAACATTGTACTTTTTGGCAAATTCCACCGAACGGATCTGCAGGACCTTGGCGCCCATTGAGGCCATTTCCAGCATTTCGTCATACGAAATTTTGCCTATTTTTGCCGCATTGGGCACCAACCGGGGATCCGTGGTATAAACCCCGTCTACATCGGTATAGATCTCGCATACATCCGCATGCAGGGCCGCAGCTATCGCCACAGCCGACGTATCGGATCCACCCCGCCCCAACGTAGTGATATTCCCCTGCTCATCCACACCCTGGAAACCGGCCATGACCACAATAGTGCCTCCGGACAAAGCTTCCCGGATCCGGGTATCATCAATACGGGCGATGCGCGCCCTGGAAAAGGCGCTGTCCGTAACAATCGGCACCTGATGTCCCAGAAAACTCTGCGCCTTGTATCCCATGGCATTCAGACATATTGCCAACAACGCGATTGTAATCTGCTCACCGGTGGAAACCAGAACATCGTACTCCCGTTCCAGGGGAACTTCGCTCATCTCCTTGGCCATCGCCACCAGCTTGTTGGTTTCTCCCGCCATGGCCGACAGCACCACTATTACCTGGTTGCCCTCATCAAACACCTTGGCGACCCGTCGAGCCACATTGCGAATCCGCTCCATGT
>JAILGY010000078.1:0-6441 GCA_024696325.1 bacterium
GCGGCGGAAAGAGCAGATCCGCGAATTCCGCCGCGATGCTTCTCAGAGAGGAGAGCAGTTCCACCGGAAAGGTCAGGAGAGGATCAGGCTGGATCCGGTCATGACGGGCGGTTTTTCCAGGTTCAGGAGCTGGAGGAGCGTCGGGGCGATGTCGGCCAGGGTCCCGCCGCTTCTGAGTTGCGAAAAGCGGTGTTCGGCATCCATCAGCAGCAGCGGCACCGGATTGGTGGTGTGGGCGGTATGCGGTTTGCCCTTTTCATCGCGCATCTTCTCACAGTTGCCGTGATCGGCGGTCAGCACCATGCTGCCGCCCGCGTCGAGCAGCGCCTGCGCGATTTTGCCCACGCAACCGTCCACCGTCTGCACGGCCTCCACCGCGGCTTCCAGCACGCCGGTGTGCCCAACCATGTCGGGGTTGGCGTAGTTGATGACCAGCAGATCGTAGCGTCCGGACTGGATGCGTTTCAGAAGCTCTTCCGTGAGTTGCGGCGCGCTCATGGATGGTTTCAAATCGTAGGTGGCGACATCGCGCGGCGAATCGATGAGCAGGCGCTCTTCGCCGGGGAAGGTCTTCTCTTCGCCGCCGTTGAGAAAGAAGGTGACATGCGCGTATTTTTCGGTTTCCGCCGCGCGTAGCTGTACCAGCCCGGCCGAAGAGACCACCTCGCCCAAAGTGTTCTGCGGGATTTCCTGCGGAAAGACCACGGGCAGATCAAAGGTTTCATCGTATTCGGTCATGCAGAAATAACCGGAAAGCGCAATGGGGGCGGGGAGGGCAAAGCCCGTAAAGTTCCGTTCGGTAAAGGCGCGTGTCAGTTCCCGCGCCCGGTCCGCCCGGAAGTTGAAGAATAGCACCGCGTCGCCGGAGCGCACAACGCCGTTCGGATCAACAACCATCGGCTCGATGAATTCGTCGGTCTGGCCGGCTTCGTAGGCTGCCCGGACGCCTTCGGCGGCGGATGCCGCGCGTGCGCCTTCGCCCAGGGTCAGCGCGTGGTAGGCCCGCTCCACGCGCTCCCAGCGCTTGTCACGGTCCATGGCGTAAAACCGGCCGCTCACCGTGGCGATACGCCCGCAGCCAAGTTTTTCCATGATGCTTTCCAGCTTTTCGATATAGGTTATGCCGCTGGTGGGCGGCGTGTCTCGCCCGTCCATGAAGGCATGCACGAAAACCTCGCGGCAGCCGCGCTCTTTGGCCGCCTTGAGCAAGGCTTCCAGATGATCGATGTGCGAGTGGACGCCGCCGTCGGAGAGAAGCCCCATCAGATGCAGACGCCCGTCATTTTTGCGCAGATCGTCAAACATTTTGCCCAAGACCGGATTGGAGGCCAGCGCTCCGGAGACCACCGCATGGTTGATGCGGCTCAAGTCCTGCAGAATGACGCGTCCGGCGCCAATGGTGAGATGCCCCACCTCGGAGTTGCCCATCTGTCCCGAAGGCAGGCCGACCGCCGTGCCGGAGGCATCCAGCTGCGTGTGCGGACAGTCGCGGAACAGCGCGTGCAGATTCGGAGTCTCCGCCAGGGTTGCCGCGTTGAAAGGGCCGGGCGCATCAATTCCCCAGCCGTCCAGAATGACCAGAGCCACAGGTCGTGCATGCTTTGCCATTGTTATTCTCCCTGTTTGTCGTGGGTTGGAGAAGCCTTGCGGCCTTCCGGCCTGCCATATTTCAGGCCGGAAATCTCCACTGCCGGCGTTACCTTCTGAAACACCTTGCGATCGGCGAGCGCGTAGCTGCTCCATGCCCCGCACTGCGGACAGCGGCTTACCCACTCGTAGGCTTTTGCGCCGCATTTTTCACAAACCAGTTCCAGTTCGGTTGCGTGACTTAAGTGCAGCAGTTTCTGGAAGGCGGCATAGGATTCGTCGAAACGGTTCCGCCTGCGGTAGGCGTCGGCCAAAAGCAGGTAGAGCTGTGGGAGCTCCACGTCGGCGCTTTCCACAATGGTCAGCTGCTCGATGGCTTCCTCCACCATCTCCAGCCGCAGGCAGAGCCGTCCGTAGAAGAAGTGGAGCAGCAGATCCCGGCTCTTGCCTTCCAGTGCGCTGCGGTAGAAGAGCAGAAGCGCCGAAGGATCTTCCGTTTTCAGATAGAGTTCCTCGAGACGGGTGAGGAAGACGCTTTTCCCGGTGGCCAGATAGCCTTCCTGAAGCGCCTGCGCCGCTTCGCGGATATGGTCTTCCGCCTTGCAGACCTCGCTCAACGCCATCCGGGCCGGCACAAAGTCCGGGGTTTCCCGCAGGATCTCCATCAGTTCGCGTTGCTCGGCACGGCTGTTTTTGAAGTTGTTGCGCTGCAGGTTATGCCAGGCCAGCTCGTAGCGTAAGGACTGCTGACGCTGCTTTTCCTCGTCCAGCCGGGCGCCGGTGGTGATCTTGACGAGGCGCCGCTGCAACTCCAGCGCTTTTCCCCACAGTTTTTGCCGCACCAGATATTCCCGGAAACGTTCCAGCGCCGTGCGGTTGTTTTTTTCCTCCTGAAGGATCGTTTCGTAGATCTTTTCCGTCTCGTCGTTCTTGCCCATCAGCTCATAAACGGAAGCCAGTTTGAACAGGACTTCCAGACAGTCCGGGTTTTGCTCGCGGGCATGAGTGAGCGTGCCGACCGCATCCTGGAGCCGGCCGCGGCCGATATGGACATCGCTTAAGGTGATATGGGCGTCAATGCGGGCCGGATCGCGGTCCAGCACCTTTTCCAGCAGGCGCTGCGCCTCCTCCGGTTCGCCGGAGAGATATTTGTTCAGGCCCTGCCGGTAGAGGCGGCTGGTCTCCAGATTACGCTGATAGCGTCTTTTCAGTTTGAGGCTTGCAACCTTGTAGGAAGCGGAAAAGAGGATATGGATCAACAGCCCGGCCAGCAGTCCGGCCAGGATGCTGCAGATAATGAAGACCGCAAGCGAACCGGAAATGGAATGGTCCCAGTAGTAGATGAGGGCCACCGCTTCCGGATTGAAGTGAAACAGGTAGATGTAGAGGATCATGAGGGCGATGATCGCCAGCAGCAAAACCATCAGCATCAGCATAGCGTTTTCCTTTCGGGGAAGCCCCTCCTGCCATGTGCGGAACCGGTTGGGCGGCACTGCGCGCCGTGTCCGGCGGAAAAATCGTCTCCATTGTGATAGGGTTCATGGTGGATAATGGTGAAGCCCCGGTACAGCTGCTCCAGAAGCAGCGGCCGCACCATCTGGTGCGGAAAGGTCAGGGCCGAAAGCGAAAGCAGGAAATTGGCCCGCTGCTTGACCGCGGCGCTTAATCCGTAGGCCCCACCAATGGCGAAAGCCAACTCTTCCGTGCCGGAAAGCATCCGCTGTTCCAGAAGGCGCGCAATCTCCGGCGACGAAAGGCTTTGTCCGCGCTCGTCCAGGGCAACCAGAAAGGCCTTGGGCGAAAGCGCCCCGAGGATGGCTTCCCCCTCGCGTTCCACCGTCTGCTGCGGTGGGCCGCTCTTCCCCGCGCCCTCGCGCAGCTCCAGGATTTCGCAGGGGCGGTAACGTCGCACTCTCTGCAGATATTCCTCGACCGCGTCCCGGTAAAAGGGAAACGCGAGTTTTCCGACCGCCACGATCTTCAGTTTCACGGCTTGGGCGCAACCGCGGCTTCAAACCAGGAATCCGGCGGCAGCGGCAGTTCCGGAGCCTCGCTCCACATTCCCTCCAGATCGTAGAATTCACGGACCGCCTTTTGGAAAACATGCACCATGACGTCACCGTAATCGAGCAGCACCCAGCGGCCTTCCCGCATGCCGTCCACCGCGAAGGCCGGACGCTTTTTGCTTTTGAGTCCCATCCGCACCGCTTCCGCGATGGCCTGAACCTGCCGATCCGAATCACCCGAGGCAAACACCAGATAGTCCGCCAGATCGGAGAGGCCTGCGATTTTCAGGATCCGGATGTCGTATCCCTTCTTCTGCAACGCGTAACCGGCGCAGTACCATGCGCATTCCCTGGAATCCATCATGTTCATGTTCCTTGCAAAAAGCCTGAAAAAACGGGCTGTTTTCCCTTTCTCAACCGGCACGCCGGTAGAGCTGGCGCCGTTCGATATAGTCACGTACCCCCTCCGGCACCAGATAGCGCAACGACAGCTTTTGGGCGGCCAGTTCCCGAATCCGTGACGATGAGATGTCCAGCATGATTTCTTCAAGCGGGATAAGCAGGTTGCCCGATCGATGCCGCCAGACGCCCGTTCCCTCATCATAACAAAACCAGTTTTGAGCCGCAATCGGGAGAAATCCGGCATCTGTGGTTTTGGCCGGATAGCCGGGGCGCGGCGCTACCACGATATGCGCCAGTTCGAAGAGCCGCGGCCATTCTTTCCATGTTTCCAGCTCCCGCCACGAGTCCATCCCGATGATAAAGAAGAATTCATCCCCGGGATGGGCCTTGTGCAGAAGCTCCAGCGTGTCCACCGAGTAGCTGCGCCCCTCGCGCTCGCCTTCCAGCGGATTGACCTCAAAGGCCGCGTTGCCGGCGATTGCCAGCCGCGTCATGGCGCAGCGCTCGGCGAAGGAAACGCTGACCGATGCTTTGTGGGGGGGCATGGCGGCCGGAAGGAACATGACCTTTTCCAGCGCGCAGAACTCGCGCGCGGCTTCGGCAATGCGCAGATGGGCGATATGGATCGGATTGAAGGTGCCGCCGAAGATGCCGAGCCTCATCTTTGTTTATTCCCGTACCTGCCCGTTTCCGTAGACGACGAACTTGCGCGCGGTCAGATCTTCCAGCCCCATTGGGCCATAGGCGTGCAGTTTGGTGGTGGAAATGCCGATTTCCGCGCCCAAGCCGAGCTGGTGGCCGTCGGCGAAGCGCGATGAAGCGTTCACCAGCACCGTGCTGGAGTTGACCTCCCGCACAAAGCGCTGGGCATTGACGTAGTCGTTGGTGACGATGACCTCGGTGTGATCGGAACCGTGAAGCCGGATATGTTCCATGGCCGCTTCAATATTGTCCACGACCCGTACCGCCAGGATGAGATCCAGGTATTCTTTGTCCCAGTCCTCTTCGGTTGCGGGCTTGATGGTTTCCGAAAGCGCGCAGGAGGCGGGACAGCCGCGCAGCTCCACGCCATGGGCGGCAAACACCGCGGCCATGTGGGGAATAAAGCGATCCGCGCAGGCGCGGTGCACCAGCAGCGTCTCCATGGCATTGCAGACGCCTGGGCGCTGCACCTTGGCGTTGATGCACAGATTTTCCGCCATTTCCAGATCCGCGGAGGCATCGACAAAGGTGTGGCATACGCCCTTGTAGTGCTTGAGCACCGGCACGGTGGAGTTTTCGGTGACAAAACGGATCAGGCCTTCACCTCCGCGTGGAATGATCAGATCGATGCAGTCGTCCATTTTCAGCATCTCCAGCACCCACTGCCGGTCCGCATTCGGCAGTACCTGCAGGGCTGCCGCCGGTATGCCCAGCGCCTTGAGCTCACGCTGGAACAGTACGCCGATGGCGGTATTGGAGCGCAGAGCTTCGGAACCGCCGCGCAGAATGACGGCGTTGCCGCTTTTCAGGCAGAGTGCGGCGGCATCGGAGGTCACATTGGGACGCGCCTCGTAGATGATGCCGATAACGCCCAACGGTATCCGCATTCTGGAGACCCGCAGCCCATTGGGACGTACCCAGGTCCGTTCCATGGCGCCCACCGGATCGGGGAGCGCCGCAACTTCCCGCAGGCTCTGCGCCATTTCCGCCACCCGCTTTGGGGTAAGCGTCAGGCGGTCAAGCATTGCCGGCGCCATCGCTTTGGCGCGGGCGGCCTCCAGATCCAGCCGGTTTGCCGCAATCAGTGCTTCCTGCTCTTTTTCCAGAACTTCCGCCACTCGCAGCAGCAGTTCGTCCTTGATTTTTGTTGAAAGTGCCGCCGTGATGTTCGCGGCGTTTTTCGCATCCAGCGCCAGCTGGCGCATTCCTGTTGAACCCATTGCTTTTCCTTTTTATCCGGTGAGAAATAATAGTGCCATTTGACCTGCGCGCCTATGGCGCCTCAGTTCTTTTTTTGTTTTCCTCCTGGTCCACAATGACCATGTTGTCGCGGTGCACCACATCCTCGTGATAGCAATAGCCCAGAATTTCCCGGATGTCGGTGCTCTTTTTTCCCATGATTCTCTGCACTTCGCCCATGGCGTAATCGGTGACGCCGCGTGCTATCTCGCGCCCTTTGGCATCGCACAGGCTGACGGCGTCGCCGCGGGAAAAGTGCCCCTCCACACCACAGATGCCCGAGGGCAGCAGGCTGCGGCCATGCCTGAGAAGGGCCGCTACCGCTCCGTCATCCAGAAGAATTCGCCCGCAGGGCTTTTTGGTGAAGGCAATCCAGTGCTTGCGCGCCTTGAGCCGCGCTTCCGCCGGCAGGAAGAAGGTGCCGACGTCTTCTCCATCCAGCACCCGCCGCAGAATGTGCGGAGCGCGCCCGTAGGCGATCACCGTGCCGACGCCGTAGAGTGCC
>JAILGY010000192.1:0-3384 GCA_024696325.1 bacterium
CGCGCAAGTCGCTGCCGCCGTTCTTGCCGCTGCATGCCGGGTTCGCGCGATAATCCAGAATGTCATCGACAAACTGGAAGGCCATGCCCAGCTCCCGCCCAAAATTCTCCAAGGCGCTTTCCCGTTCCCCTCCTCCGCCGCCCAGAATGGCTCCGCAGCGGCAGGCGGCCGCCATCAGCACCGCGGTCTTGCGGTAGACGATCTGCAGATAGCGCTCAATGCCGGGGGATGATACACCGCCAACGCCCAACTGCATAACCTCACCCTCGGCCATGCTTTCCACCGCCGCCGAGAAAATCCGGGGAATGTCCGGATGCTTCGTCCGGTTCAGCATGGTGAAGGCGCGGGCAAACAGAAAATCGCCCACCAGCACCGCGGCATCGTTCCCCCACTTCACATTGGCGGAAGGGGCGCCGCGCCGCAGCGATGCGCCATCCACCACATCGTCATGCAGCAGGGACGCGGTATGGATCAGCTCCACCGCGGCTGCCGCATCCAGCGTCTCCGGCGTTATCCCGGCGCCGCACAGACGGCAGCACAGTCCCACCAGCAGGGGCCGGACACGCTTGCCGCCGCTCGCCAGCAAGTAGCCCGCGACAGCCGGTACAAGCTGCGCTTCCGCCGTCAAAGCGTCAGAAAGCCGCCGTTCTATCTTTGTCCCCAATTCCTGACAAATCTCTTTGTCCATACACTTCTTCGCGTCTCACCCGGAAGACAGCCCACGGCCGTCTTGCAAAAGGGGAAAATTGTAAAAAATCAACAGGGGAAAATACCTTTAAAAAAGAGAAAATCCCCGAAGCTACTTGCCGGCAGGCGCAAAGGTCTGCGTTTTCTTGCTGAAGGAATAACGGCCGGCATCCCAAATGGTTTGCAGCAAATCCCAATCGAGATGCACATCTTTCATCTCCTCCGCCATTTTGGAGGCCATCAGCATTTCCTTGTCGTCAATCTGGTTGTCGCCATTCTCGTCCGCCCATAAAAACGGCGCTACCCGCACAGAACCGGCGCCGTCCACTTTTTGGGAAGACGTGCGCCGTTCCGGAGCGGCGATAAGCGAGCCTCGAAAAGAGGTATTCGTCTGCAATCTGGCCTGCGGATCCACCTTGATCAGGTAGTTGATCCAAAAATCCTTCTCCACGCGTTTGGAGATCCAGCGGATCACCCCTCTTTCATTGTCGAGGCTGGAAGGCGGGGGATAGCTTTCGACAATCTTCCAGCCGGAAGGAAAACTTTCACGCAAGATGAAACCGCTGTTGTTCTCCTCCTCAGTCTGCAGATGAATCCGCACCGGGATAACAGCGCCCGGCGCCGCGAACTGGGGCAGATGCCGGGTGGCAAAGACGCTGGACTGGGCAACCATGCGGCGGTGATAGGACAGGGCAAAAATAATGAAGATTCCCAAAAGCACCAGAAAACCGGTAAGGACCCGGGGAAGACGGATAAAACGAAGACCGGCCTTTTGAACCGTTTCAGGCTCCTTGTCCTGCAGAATATCCTTGAGAGGCACTTCCAAAGCTTCTGCCAGACGCAGCGCGTTCGAGGTTTTCATGGTGGGGTAGCGGTTGTTTTCCCACCGGGAAATGGTATCGGTGGTCACCCCCACCACCTTGGCCACATAGAGCTGGGTCAATTTCTTATCTTCCCGGATGCGCCGCACAGCCTTGGCATTCAGGCATACTGTGGAAGAAAAATTTTCGGGCATACCTACTGCTCCGGTTTGTTGCAAAGCATGGTACAATTCACACGTAAAAAGCGCTTCCACCGTACATCGGTTTTTTCCTCCTGTAAAGTATAGACATGTATCCCCGGCAGCGAAACGGACAGGTCATGGGATTTACGGGGGGATATTTTTATAAAACCAAATATTTTCAATATGTTGACATATAGACATCGGCCCATGTCGAGTCACGGAGCAATCCCCCGGGAGCAAGGGTTGCCTCCGCCATTCCCATCTCCCCGAAAAAACGGCATCCGGAACAGAAAAACACATTTCACCGTTTTTCCACCGGAATATTGCCTGTCCTCCATGCGTCGCCATCACTCTTCCCCAGGAAAACCGAAAACCGCCCGTATCCCCGGGAACAGAGTGCCCGGAGGCACCTTCCGCGCCCCTGCCACTCCCGTTTCCATTCCCCCGGGATATCGGAACAAAAATCGATGAATTCTACTTTTCCCTTCCGGATATACCCTACATCAATAAAAATTCGCTTGCATTTCATACGAAAAAAACATATTGAAAATATTGTATTTTATATATACATATATTGATGTTTTACTAGATATCGGATGACTTGGATGACTTTTTCGAGTATCTGCTGACGCTGGTAGAATTCCACAAAAAGCAAAAGTAGTTTGTTGTTTGAATTTGGAAGAGGAGGTTTGCGTTTCATGAATCCGGGCTGCGGAAAGGAGGAGATGAGGCTTCGGTAAGCAGTGCATGCATGTAACATGCGGTGAGTATTTGGTTTTTAACCATGGAGAAAGGATTTTCGTATGGACGAAAAACTCGCTAACATCAAGGAACTGGAAAAGCTGGTTCCCCCCAGTATGGCACCTGGGGACCTGATTAAACACTTTGGTCCTGGTCTGATTCTGATGATGACCGGTATCGGTACCAGCCATCTGGTTACCGCTCCTGTCGGTGGCGGACGTTTCCAGTATGCCCTGCTGTGGGCCATTCCGGTCTGCTACATCTTCAAGTATTACGGATTTGAAATGGCGTTCCGTTTCACCAACGCGACCGGACGTTCCATTATGGACGCCTACGGAACCGCGCCGGGCAAATGGCCGCTCTGGTACGTCATGATCATCACCCTGATTCAGTGCGCCGTCGGCTCCGCCGGCCGTACCATCGCTGCAGCAGCTGTTGCCTACTATCTCTTCACCGTGCAGCTTGGTGGCGCTGGTACAGAGAAAGCGAATTTCCTGGCAGGTGTTCCGCTTTCCGCGTATGGCGTTATCATTGCGGTGTTGTCTTGCTACATGATTCTGTACGGCAACTACAGCTATGTTGAGAAAATCACGAAGCTCTGCGCCGGATTGCTGGTGGCCTCCGCCTTCTTCGCCTTCTTCTGGAATCCGCCGCCCATGTCCGTATTCAAGTATTTCTTCGTCTTTTCCGCTCCGGAAGGATCCTGGCTTACCCTGACCGCCTTCTTCGGACTGCTGCCGACCGGTATCGATGTTTCGCTGCAGGCTTCCGAGTGGGGCAAGGCCAAGAAAAAAGGTTTGGGTTATGTCCGTAACATCCTTGAAGATAACGGCGTCATTCCCAAATTTGACCCCTTCAAATCCACCAAGAAAGACCTGGCTTTTGATATGAGCATCCTGCCCGAGCAGACCGCCGAGTACTGCCGCCGCTGGTTCCATATCGGTACCTGGGAC
>JAILGY010000198.1:0-3404 GCA_024696325.1 bacterium
ATTCGGCGGCTGTTTTGTGCCGGAGCTGCTCATGCCGCCGCTGATGGAAGTGGACGAGGCGATGCGCTCCATCATGCCCACGAAGGCCTTTCAGGAGGAACTGGACGATCTGCTGCGCAACTATGCGGGCCGCCCCACGCCGCTGACCTTCTGTCCGACGCTTTCACGCGAGCTGGGCTTCGATCTCTGGCTCAAGCGCGAGGATCTGCTGCACACCGGCGCCCACAAGATCAACAACGCGCTGGGGCAGGGGCTGCTGGCGAAATACATGGGCAAGACCCGCCTCATCGCCGAAACCGGCGCCGGCCAGCACGGGGTTGCGACTGCAGCGGCCGCGGCACGTCTGGGGCTGGAATGCGTGATCTACATGGGCGCGGAGGATGTCGAGCGCCAGTCCAGCAACGTACGCCGCATGCGCCTTCTGGGTGCGCAGGTGCATCCGGTGGAAAGCGGCAGCCGCACGCTCAAGGACGCCATCAACGAAACCCTCCGGGTCTGGATATCGACCCAGCAGAGCACGCATTACTGTTTTGGCACGGCGGCCGGGCCGCATCCCTTTCCAACGCTGGTGCGCGAGTTCCAGAGCATCATCGGGCGCGAGACCCGCGCCGCCCTGCTGGAAAAAACCGGCCGTCTGCCGCAGGCGGTGGTGGCCTGTGTCGGCGGCGGCTCCAACGCCATTGGCATGTTTCACGCTTTTGTGCAGGATAATGCTGTCCGCCTCATCGGAGTGGAAGCAGCCGGCAGCGGCGAGCCGGGCTGCCTGAATTCGGCTTCGCTCAACCTGGGCAGCCCCGGAGTGCTCCACGGCAACCGTACACTGCTGCTCCAGGATCGGGAAGGGCAGATCGAACCTTCGGAATCCATTTCCGCCGGGCTGGACTATCCGGGTGTCGGTCCCGAACACGCCTGGCTCAAGAGCTGCGGCCGGGTGCGCTACGACATGGTGACCGATGCGCGCGCCCTCAACGCCTTTCAGCATTTGTGCCGCAGCGAGGGCATTTTGCCGGCGCTGGAGTCGTCCCATGCGCTGGCCTGGGTGCTGGATCATCCGCAGGAGTTTTCTCCGGAGGGCGCGGTGGTGGTCAACCTGTCCGGCCGGGGGGACAAGGACATGGACATTATTCAGCGGGCACTTGCTCTCCAGGAGGTGTGAACATGCACAAACTCGAAGAAAAGATACGCAGGGCCGGAGAGCAGGGACGCAGCGCCCTGATCCCGTTTCTCACCGCCGGTTTTCCCAACCGGGAGGTTTTCTGGAAAGCGCTTTCCGAACTGGACGAACATGGAGCGGACATCATCGAAATCGGCGTGCCTTTTTCCGATCCGGTCGCGGACGGGCCGGTGGTGGAGGCGGCTTCCCGAAGGGTTTTGGCGGAGGGCGTCACGCTGAAGGAAATTCTTGAGGGTCTTACCGAGCGAAAAAGGCGGTTTTCCGCGGGGCTGGTGCTGATGGGCTATTACAATCCCTTTTTGCAGTACGGGCTGGAAAAACTGGCGCGGGACGCGGCCGAAGCCGGTGTCCACGGTTTTATCGTGCCCGATCTGCCCCATGAGGAGGATGCTCCTCTAAAAACGGCGCTTGCCCGGCATAACCTCGCCCTGATTCCGCTGGTGGGGCCCAATACCGTCCGGGAGCGGATGGAACTCTATGTTCCCGGCGCCCTGGGCTATGTCTATGTGGTGTCCGTGATGGGGGTCACCGGCGAGCGCAGGGAACTTGCCGCCACGGTTGCCGAGACCATGCGGCGGGCGCGCTCGGTCTTCGATCTGCCCCTGGCGCTGGGCTTTGGCCTGAGCCGTCCCGAACAGCTGGAGGATCTGCCGGAGGATGCCCGGCCTGATGCCGTGGTGTTTGGCAGCGCCCTGCTGAAGCATCTGGATGCGGGCGGCAGCGCCGCCGAATTCATGGCGCGCTGGAAATAGGGAAGGGCTGAACCGGCCCGCATCGCGCGCGAAAAGGGCGATGCGGGCGAGACGGTCGCCAGTATGCCAGAAACACTTTGAACACTTCGCGAGACAAAAACAGGCGGTTCAAATCTCCGGGATTTCAACCGCCTGTCCATTTTCATCTGTCCCCGGCTTCAGGCCGGGGTGCCTGTTTTCAAAAAAATGCGCATGTTTCAGGCGTAACAATCCTCCACGATGAAGGCAGCAAAGATCCGGAATTTATTTCAAGGAAAATGCCGAATTCTGAGATGCTCCCGGCCCGTGCCGCATATCTTCCCCCCTTCCGGCTTCACCTAGAACCTCCTTCCGAATGCCCCCTCATCAAGGGGACTGTTGCGAAATTGTCAGGGGAGGGGGAGTTTTCTTGCGAAAAGTGCCGGGAAAGAGGATTTTGGGGGAAGTTATATTTGAAACATGCCGAAGAAACATTCTCCTCCGCACCAGCCTTCTTTACACTCAGGCGAATCTCTGGCATTGATCGGATATTGCCGGTTGCGCCGGAGATATCCGCGAAACCGTTCTTCCAGCCTGTCCCCTTGAAGGAGGCTCCCATGAAGTACCCCGTCGGCATACAGGATTTTGAGAAAATTCGCAGAGAAGGCTATGTGTATGTGGACAAGACCGAGCAGATAGCGCAGCTCATCAACTCGGGTTGTTACTATTTTCTGAGCCGGCCGCGCCGTTTCGGCAAATCGCTGCTGCTGTCCACCATCGCGGCCTGGTTTGAGGGCAAGAAGGAGCTGTTTCAAGGACTGGCCATCGCGGAGCAGGCAGAATGCCCGGAGGCGCATCCGGTGCTGCATCTCGACCTGGGCGGCAAACCGTATGGCAAGCCCGAAGATCTCGCCGAACGCCTGCATCTTCATCTTGTCGAATGGGAACGCCTCTACGGAAGCGACAGTGCCGAAGTGGCTGTGGAGGATCGTTTTTACGGTATTATCCGACGTGCCTGCGAACAGACCGGCCGTCAGGTGGTCATCCTGATTGACGAGTACGACAAGCCCTTGCTGGAAACCGTGAACAACGAAGCGCTTCAGGATCTCTATCGCGCCACTTTGCGGGCCTTCTACTTCAATCTGAAATCCCGCGACGGATACATCAAGTTCGCCATGTTCACCGGCGTGACCAAATTCAGCAAGCTCAGCATATTCAGCGATCTGAACAATCTGAAAGATATTTCAATGTATGCCGAATATGCCACGCTGTGCGGCATAACAGGACGGGAACTCGAAACATACTTTGCTCTGGATATTGAAGATTTGGCACGGCTTAACAAAATTTCCGTTGACGAGGCCAAAGGACATTTAAAGCGCCGCTACGATGGCTATCTGTTCGAGGAACATGCCGAAAGAGTCTACAATCCTTTTAGTCTGCTCAGCGCCCTGGACGAAAAAAAATTCAAGGATTACTGGTTTGGAACCGGCACGCCGACTTTTCTGGTGGAAATGCTGGCC
>JAILGY010000223.1:0-15832 GCA_024696325.1 bacterium
CGGAAAAAATTCCGGCCGCCGTTTTCTTTTCCCATGAGCCCCCGTTTCCAGCCCCCTCTCTTTCATCCCCAAACACGGGCCGGAAAGAAAGCTCTCTAACGGAACTCTTTTCTTAAAAGTTGTAAAAACAGGTGGATTATCCGTCCCCTCAATGCGTATGATACATGGAAGTCCGAACATTATCTTCAGGAGGAGAGAGACGCTATGAACATCACGATAACCCAGCAGGAGAAGGTGACGATCGTGGCCGTCGAGGAAGAACGGCTGGATGCCAACAACAGCGGAGAGCTGAAATCCCAGCTGATCGATCTGCTGCAAAGCGGTCAACGCAATCTGCTCATTGATCTGAAGAAAGTCACCTTCATTGATTCTTCGGGCATAGGAGCCCTCGTATCCGGCTTCAAAAACGCGACCGCCGGAGGCGGCAAGCTGTTTTTGTGCAACCTGCAGCAACAGGTGCAGTCCATCTTCGAACTGACCCGTCTGAACCGGGTTTTCGATATCTTTGCCGATCGGGAATCAGTCCTGCAAAAGCTGGGATAAACACTTTCCGGGATTCCTGAACATGTTGCGCCCGCCACTCCCGACAGCGGCGGGCACTGTTTTCCTTTTAGAAAAAGAGAAGCGACCATGTCCGAGCAGATGCCGGTTACGGTGCATATGCAGATTCCCAGTGACACCAGATACCTGGCGGCAATCGGCTGCCTGGTGGACGCCCTGGTGGAAACCCGTGAACCATCTTTGGGCTACCCGCTCCAGCTGGCCCTGACCGAAGCGGTTGCCAATGCGATAAAGCATGGCACCCGCAATCAGGCTTCAGATGAAGTGGGCATTGATCTGTTTATCGACGCCCAGGCCGCCCGGATGCGTGTTCACGATCATGGGCCGGGATTCGATTTGGAAAGCGTCAGGGTACCCGACGACGATGAGCTCAGTGACCACGGCCGGGGACTTCAAATTATCCGCGCTCTCGTGGACAGCCTTTCCTACGGGCCAAGCCCCGCGGGCAACACGCTGGAAATGATCAAATTTTTCCCTCCACCAGCAGCGGCAGAGCCAGATGGCTCATGATCCGGATCCCGCCGCCGGCCGTACCACGATAGTCAACAAAGCGCATCCCTGCCGCTTCCGCCGCCTGGCGGTCACTGTGGGCATCTCCCACGTAGATCATCTCCGAAACATCCAGTTCAAGCCGCTGTGCCGCGACAAAGAGCATTTCGGGATCCGGTTTCGGCCGGTGCACATCCCGCAGCGTGACAATCGTCTGAAAATATTCCTCCATTGCAAAATACTGCAGAATCCCCTGCGTGCTTTTGTCACGGTTGGTGGCAACCGCCAGCTTTACACGCTCCCGCAGCCGCCGCAAGGCCGGAATGATATCCGGCATCAGCCGCATCAGGGGAATAAAATCGTGGTAATCGAGCTGCCGGGCATAGGCAAGCGCCGCATCGCGCCGTTCCTCTCCCAGCAGGGCGTCAAACACGCCCGGGCTGCTGGAGGTATGGCAGATGCGTACCTTTTCCTTGTCCGCAAGCGTGACTTCCGGCGCGCCCATCGCCCGGAACACCCGGTTGTAATAGGCCAGGTTGGAAGTCAGGCTGTCGAACAGCACGCCATCAAAATCAAAGACCACGCCTCTTATGGCCTTCCCCTGAGCGGATGTATCCATATTCCCCTTCTTCCTCAAAAAAGTATGCGCTGTATGCCCGATAATGCCATCTCAGGCGCCTCGGTTCTTCCATTTAAGCCAGGCAAGGCCCGCCGTGCCAAAGGCGATCATGGGCAGGCACAGCAGCTGCCCCATCGTGGCGCCGCCCCACAGAAAGCCCAAATGGGCATCCGGTTGACGCACAAATTCCACCAGAAAACGGAACAGGCCATAGAGCAGGAAAAAGCTGAAAAAAGGAACGCCGCAGCGCGCCTTTCTCCGGTGCATAACCAGAAGAATCGTCAGGAGCACCACACCCTCCAGAAAAGCCTCGTACAACTGGCTGGGATGCCGGGGCGCGCTGCCGGCTCCGGGAAAAACCATGCCCCAGGGCAGATCGGTCACCCGCCCCCACAACTCGCCGTTAATGAAATTGCCGATGCGTCCCAGCATCAAACCGGGGGAAGCCGCGGTGACCAGAATATCGCCCACCATCAGCACCGACAGCTTCCGCCAGTAGCAAAACAGGCAGGCTGCAACGATGACGCCCAGCAAACCGCCGTGGAAACTCATCCCGCCCTGCCACAGCGCGAAGATTTCCAGTGGATGCCGCATATAGTAACCGGGGTTGTAAAAGAGCACATAGCCCAGCCGCCCCCCGGCAATCACGCCAATAATGCAGTAGAAGAGCAGATCGGAGCGCGTCTCTCCGGAAAGATTCAGCCCTCGTGCTGCGGAAAGCCGGCAAATGATGAAATAACCAATCGCAAAACCCAGCAAATACATGAGGCCATACCAGCGAACCGCCAGCGGACCTATCTGAAAGGCAACCGGATCTATCATTTTCAATATAGCCGTTCTTCAAAAAAAGCGTTGACCATAAAAGAGAGGAAAGTTCTCAACCGTTCCCCTTTCGGAAACTTCAGGAAACATCACGCGCGCGCAGCCAGGACGCCATGTCGTCCGGCAGCGGCGCCTCCACAACCAGCGGCCGCCCAGTTACCGGATGCGGCAGCTCCAAACGCAGGGCATGCAACATCAAACGGGATGCCGAAGCGGCATTGCCATACTTGGCGTCTCCCAGCACGGGATGACCGTTTTCCGCGAAATGCACCCGGATCTGGTGCGATCGTCCGGTCGGGATATGCGCCTCGACATAGGCGGCCTCCTCGTACTGCCGTAAAACCCGAAAACGGGTAATCGCCTCACGCCCGCCGGACGCAACCGTCCCCATGCGGTTGGAAGAACCCCGCCGCGCCAGTTGTGAGCGGAATTCCCCTTCCGGTGTTTCGAAACAGCCGGACGCCAGCAGATGGTACACCTTGGTAACGCGGTGTTCCTGAAAGCAAAGCGTCAGGTTTTTATGCGCCCGGCGATGAATGGAAAAGATCAGTACGCCCGAGGTATCCCGATCCAGGCGCTGCACCATCCCCAGTTCCGGAGGCCGCGATGCCGATTCACGCAAAAAACGCAGCAGCGCTTCATACAGCGTTCCCTGATAACGGGCCGGCGTGGGATTGACCTCGATGCCGGAAGGCTTGTTCACCGCCAGCAGCCATATATCCCGGAACAGGATCTGCTCCGGTTTGAGCGAAAAGATGTCCAGAGGACGGCCATCCAGATACACATCCACGCTTTCGCCTCCGGCGACCGGACGCGAACAGCGCCGCACCCGCTGCCCGGCCACATGCACACCGCCCAGATCAAGGATTCGGCGGGCCATTCCCCGTGACATGCCGGTATGGGCCGCCACAAAGCAGTCCAAACGCAATCCATTCTCGCCGCTTTCCGGAATCAGATGCCAACTCTGGGGTTTCACTTTCAGCATGAATCTCTCTGCAAACTCCCGTCTGTGCTTTTGTCTATGCTGTTGATTCTGCTTGTCGCCGCCGGATTCCGGAGCGGAGAACCACCCGCACCATACCCAATCAGACAGCATCCGCCAAATAAAAAAGGCAACCTGTGACGTTCTGTCACGCGTTGCCCAAAGTACTCCCGAATCGTCATCTCCTATCACGTCAAGTCATGGCAAAATGATAGGTACTGGACAGCACAACAGCAAGAGGAATATATAGAAATTTTTCATAGTATACGAGATCTCTGCTGCCCCGCAAAGGATCACGACATGATGTCTCTCTCCCACTGGGCCCCCGCGCTGCTTCTCCTGCTTGTCCTTTCCGGCTGCGCTGGCGTGAAGGTTTCCACCATTGACGCCGAAAAATATATGGAGCAGCGCAGGGGTGACGTGCTTACCTCCGGCAAGCTCAGTGGCTACACGAAAACGTCGCTCCAGGTGCTTGGGATTGACGCCGAGGCATGCGCAAAGGACGGAGAACCATGCCGCAGGTTGCTTGCGGTAACGCAGGGGCTTGACAATGAAAAAAAACTCTCGGCTCTTTCCGAACTCTGGCTTCAGGAGGCAATAGCGCAGGAACGCAGGCATCACGCGTATACCTCCGCGCTGCAGGCATACCTCGAAACGGCACGCCATGCGTATGCCTACCTCTTCCTGTCCGAGCGTCCCATGTCCGAGCGAATGCTGGAAGAACGCCCTACCCAGGTGCGAGATTACTACAACTTTGCCGTCCAGCAGGCGGTCATGCTTCTCTTCCGCTCCGCGAAAGATAATGAGGGGACACATCCAGCGCCTAGGGACGACATCGCCCGGGAATGGTCGATAACCTTTGACCAGAGTGAAAGCCCACTGCCCCTGTCCGGTGCGCAGCCCACAGAAATTCTGCCGGCTTCCACCCTGGCTTTTGACGGGATCAGAAACCAGTACCGCAGGGATGGGCTTGGCGCAGAGATGGTTGCCGTCATGCCGAAAGGGGAACGCAATGTTCCCTGGGCCGAAATGCGCTACCCCGCCCTGACAGTCATCCTTGACTTTCCGGGCGAGACCATGGAACGCGTTCTGGCCAGAAAGGAAACGGTTCTCCATGTGTACGACCCCTTCAGGACGGAGCGCGTGACACTGCGGGGAATCCCCGTTCCTCTGGCCGGCAATTTCACGTCCGGCTACGGGCTGTGGCTTGCCCGCTCCTTCTTCGCACGGCAGTCGCTCGGAACACTTATAGGCAAAGGGAACATGCTGAAAAGGCCACGTGTCTACCTGATGCAGCCATATCAGCCAGACAAGAAAACCATCATCATGGTCCACGGTCTTGCGAGCAGCCCTGAAGCCTGGATCAACGTGGCGAACGAGATCATGGGAGACGAGGAACTCGCCCGCAGCTGCCAGATATGGCAGATCTATTACCCGACGAGTTTCCCGCTCGCCGTCAGCAACTTTGAAATACGCAAGGCCCTGTCCCAAACCATTGCTGCTTTCGATCCAAACGGGGAGGATGCAGCCACCCACGATATGCTGATTGTCGGACACAGCATGGGGGGGATCCTTGCGCGGCTGATGGTATCCACATCCGGAAACAAGCTGTGGGACGCGCTGGCGGAAAAACGGGGCCTGAAGGGAGATCGACGGCATAAGGTCAAGGAACGGTTCCACGACTACCTGTTTTTCGAGCCAGTGCCACAGATCGGAAGGGCAATCTTTATCGCCGCACCGCACCGGGGCACACCGTTTGCCGACAACAGCCTCGCCCGTCTTGCTGCCGGGTTGGTCACATTGCCCGTGCACCTGATAAGGGACGTTATTCAACCCGCGCTTGCCCTCCTGACACCGGAACAGGCCTCACGGCCCGTGCATTCTTTCAATGGCATCACCAACCTGAGTACGCATGATGCGTTCATTCAGGCCTCCGCGAAACTGCCCATCGCAAGCAGCGTGCCTTTTCATTCCATCATCGGCAACAATACTCCAGGCATTCCGCTTGAAAAATCCAATGATGGGATCGTGCCATACTCCAGTGCGCACCTTGAAGGCGCGTCATCAGAAAAAGTCATTGTTTCAGGACACAGCGTGCAGGAAACGCCGCAGGGAATTCTTGAGCTGCGCAGAATCATCCATGAACATCTGCGTGGGCATGCTGACAGGGCTGCCAGCTCAAGTCAAAATGAGTAGGGACGGCCCTCTGTGGTCGCCCGATGGGCTGTAATCCTTGCCCGATTCTGGAGCTCCTTCATCAATGCAGGGCCACCTTGCGCACAAAATCAAATTCTTTCATGCTTTCCACGGTATCCAAAGCTATTCGATCGGCAGGATGAATCGTAAAATCAAAGTGCGACTCCCGCTTCTCCATATCGTACTCCATGGAAAAACCCGAAATGATCACATTACGGGAGAGCAGATGCCGCTCCAGCTGGAGAAGGACATCTTTTTCCCCCCGGCAGATTATGGAAAGCACCCGGTAGCTGCCAGGCCGCACCCGGGCCTCCAGATGTTTGAGCACCCCCAGTGCCACCAGGGCCACAAACGTGGTGAAGATCGACAAAAAATACAAGCCCCCTCCAACCGCCATGCCCAGCCCTGCGGCAATCCACAGGCAGGCCGCGCTTGTCAGGCCGCGGATCGTCATCCCTTCCCGCATGATGGTTCCAGCGCCTATAAAACCCATGCCGGTCACAATCTGGCCGGCAATACGGGTGGGATCGATACTGTGTATCGTACTGGCCGCATACTTCAACGTATAGGCCTCGGAAAGCAGCACCATCAGACAGGCCCCCAGGGAAACCAGAAGATGCGTCCGAACTCCGGCGGCGCGGCCGTGATATTCCCGTTCCAGTCCGATTAGTCCTCCCAGCAGGGCGGCCAGGACCAGACGCGCGGCAAACACCACGGTTGTCTGCAACGTTATTCCCATTGTCCAGCCTCCTTTCGCTCCCGGAACCGGCAAGCCGTTTTCCTGTCAAAAAGGCTTTTTTCTCCCATCAGTCTTAGGATCCGTTTTGCCGATGATGCACCTTTTCAAACAAAAAGGGCAGTCCCCAAATCGGAACTGCCCTGGCACTTCTTTTCAGATTGTTTCCCGAACAGGAGCCCCTCTTAGGTTGCCTCTTCCTGCTGCGCCTTGAGCTGCTGGATCAGTTTGTCCACCAACTGCAGCGGTACTTCCTCGTAATGCGAAAACTCCATGGTGAAGATTCCGCGGTCGGAGGTCATGGAGCCCAGCTCGGACGAATATTTCAGCACCGAGGCCATCGGCACATTGACGCTGATGACCTGATAGCCACCCTTCGCCTCGGAACCCAGTACCCGGCCACGCCGCGAGTTGATATCGCCGATAATGTCGCCCATGCATTCGTCCGGAACGGAGATTTCCATCTTCACAATCGGCTCAAGCAGCACGGGATTGGCCTGCTCCATCGCCTTTTTGAAGCCCATGGAACCGGCAATTTTGAACGCCATTTCCGAAGAGTCGACTTCGTGGTAGGAACCGTCGAACAGCGTCACCTTGAAGTCGACCACCGGATAGCCGGCGAGAATGCCCTTGGCGGAAGCCTCCTGAATACCCTTGTCCACTGCAGGAATATACTGGCGCGGGATGGCGCCGCCGACAATCTTGTCAACAAACTCGTAGCCAGCGCCCCGGGGCTGCGGTTCCACCTCGATCCAGGCATCCGCATACTGGCCACGGCCGCCGGACTGTTTCTTGTACTTGCTCTGCAGCTTGGTTTTGCCCTTGATGGTTTCGCGATAGGGAACCTTGGGCTCGCGCAGATCCACGCCAACGCCAAACTTGCGTTTGAGCTTGTCGACCGTCACTTCCAGATGCAGCTGTCCCATGCCGGACAGGATCAATTCGTGCGTTTCCTCGTCACGCGAAATCTGCAGGGTGGGATCTTCCTCGGTCAGGCGCTGCAAGCTGGCAGCGATTTTGTCCATGTCTCCCTTGTTCTGCGCCTGCAGGGCAAACGAAATAACCGGCTTCAGAGTCTCCGGACCAGGAAGCACAACCGGTTTGGCGGCATCGCACAGGGTATCGCCGGTCACCGTGCTTTTCAGCTTGGCCACTGCGACGATATCACCGGCGGAAGCGCTTTCGATGGGTTTCTGCTTTTTCCCTTCCAGGCAGAAAAGCTGGCCAATGCGCTCGGTCGTATCCTTGCAGGGATTGAACACGTCCGAGTTGCTCTTCACGGTTCCGGAATAGACCCGGAACAGGGTCAGCTTGCCGGTGAAGGGGTCGCTGATGGTCTTGAAAACCCGCGCCGCGAACGGAGCGTCGTCTTCGCAGGGGCGTTCCTCTTCCGCATCGCTGCCCGGAACCTTGCCCACAACCGGTTCACGCATCGCCGGCGACGGCATGTTCTGCGCCATGATGTCCAGCAACACGTCCAGGCCCACCATCGCCGTCGTGCTTCCGCACAGGACCGGTGCAATGATGCACTCGGCCACGCCCTTTTTCAGGCCTTCAAGGATTTCCGCATCGGACAGTTCTTCCGTCTCCAGATATTTTTCCATGAGCGCGTCGTCCGTTTCGGAAACCGCTTCCACCAGCTCCACGCGCAGCGTCTCGGCCTCGTCCTTCAGATCGGCGGGAATATCACCTTCCGTCGCCTTGCCGCCATTGTAGGTATAGGCCTTCATGGTAACCAGGTTGATCACGCCCTTAAGACCGCTTTCCGCGCCGATCGGCAGAGCGGCAGCGACAATCCTCGGACCTCCTGTCAGGGTCGAGGTCAGATCCTTGATGGTCGACTCGAAATTGGCGCCTTCCCGGTCCATCTGGTTGACGAAGATCATGCGGGGAACCTTATATTCGCCGCTCCACTCCCAGATCTTGATTGCCTGTGCCTTGATGCCCCCCACTGCCGGCGCTACCAACAGGGCGCCGTCCATCACGCTGATGGCGTCACGGGTATCGTGCAGAAAGTTGGTGTAACCCGGGGTATCGATAATGTTGAACGTGGTTCCCTTCCAGTCGAAATGATGGATGCTGGAGCTGATCGTCAAATGACGCTTGACCTCTTCCGGCTCGAAATCCATGGCGGTCGTGCCATTTTCCACCTTGCCCAGGCGGTCGATGGCGCCGTTCATGAACAGCAACGCTTCCGACAACGTGGTTTTTCCTGCGCCGCCATGCCCAACAATGCCAACATTTCTCAGTTTTTCCCTAGCACACTTGCCCATTTATTCTCCTTTCCATAAAGCCCCGCCCTCTTCTTTCGGGTACTAACGCGGGCGCCGATTCCTCTTTGGCACTTAAAGTTTATACCAATAAAATATTGTAACGCAAAGCGGCATTATCGCCCAACCACTAAATAGGTTGTCAACATGAAAAAAACCGCTTTAATTCAACGGTTGCGCTCGTACAGAATGCGCAGCCCCTTCATCGCCAGCAGCGGATCAACGCGATCTATCGCCGAAGAACCCGATGCGATCACCGCGCTCAATCCCCCGGTGGCAATCACCGGCGGATCCTCGCCCGCTTCCGCCTTCATCTGCGCGACAAGGCCATCCACCATGGCAGTGTATCCGAAAAACAGCCCGGCCTGAATACTGTTGACCGTGTTGGTGGCAATGATCTTCGGAGGCCGCACCATTTCCACTCGCGGCAGCTTGCTGGTCTTGCTGAACAGAGCTTCCGCCGCGATACTCAAACCGGTGGCAATCGCCCCGCCCATATACTCCCCGCGGGATGAAATAAAATCGAAGGTGGTGGCGGTACCAAAATCCACGACTATCACCGAACGACGGAATTCCTCGTAAGCGGCAACGGCGGTTACAATACGGTCCGCGCCGACCTCCCGGGGATTGTCGTAGAGGATGGGCATGCCCGTTTTGACCCCCGGACCAACCACCAGCGGTTCAATGTGCAGGTAGCGGCGGCAAAAGTCACTCAGCGGCCCCAGCACCGGCGGCATCACGCAGGAGATGATGGCATTCCGGATCCCGTCCAGCCGGATATGCGCGAAACGGAAGAGACTTTCCAGCGTGACCGCATACTCGTCGCCGGTGCGCAGCTGGCCGGAACCCATCCGCCAGTTGGCGCGCAGTGACTCCCCCGAAAAAACCCCCACGTCAATATTGGTATTGCCCACATCAAAGGCCAGCAGCATTCGTATCCCCGCTTTTTCTGTTATCCGTTCCTCTTAAGGATCCGTTGTATCATAGGCCAGAACATCCCCGCTCACAACCCGCTCGGTGCGGCCGCCGGCCAGCCCCAGCCTCAGCCCTCCATCCGGATCGAGGCCCAGTACCGTGCCGGAAATTTTTTCCGCACCGGTATTCACCGTCACCTGATGCCCCAAAACTGCGCAGCGGGCCTCCCAGCATGACCGCAAAGGCCCGTTGAAACCTTCGCGCAGCAATTCCCGGTAAAGGCGGGCCAAATCCACAAAAAAATCGCGGGCCACCGAAGCCCTGGACACTTCGCGACCGCTTTCCAAAAACGCCGAGGTCGCGGGATACAGCACCCGCTGCGGCAGCTGCTCCCGCCGGGCATTCAGATTGATGCCCACACCCAAAATGACGAATTCCACCCCTGCGCCAGATGAAGCAACCGATGCCTCGCCCAGTAGTCCAGCGATCTTGCGCCCGTTTACCAGCACATCGTTGGGCCATTTGACGCGGGCGGCAAGCCCGCACTGACGCTCCAGGGCACCGATAACGGCCAGCGGCGCCACCATGGTAAGATGCTCCGCATAACGGGGCGGGCGCAGAACAACCGACATGTACAGATTGACGCCTGCGGGAGAAAGCCACTCCCGGTCCATCCTCCCGCGCCCGGCGCTCTGGCTGTCGGCCATGACCACCGTGCCTTCCGAGGCGCCCGCAAGCGCCAGCTCCCGTGCGTAGGTGTTGGTGGAACCAATGCTCTCCAACAGGACAAGCGAAGAGCCCATGCCGCAGTCACGCAGTTGCGGATCGTCGTATAAAACCTTCAGATCCTCCATGTTCACCCGCAATTTCCCTCAAAATCAGGCACGCCCCAAAGGCGTCACGATGCGCCGGTTTCAAAAAGCATCGAGATATCCATCGCCCGGGCCGAGTGCGTGAGCGCGCCCACCGAAAGGATGTCAACCCCTGTCTCCGCAAAGGTCCGGACGCTGTCCAGCGCCATGCCCCCGGAAACTTCCAGCAGCGCCCGTCCGTTCACCAGCGCAACCGACTCGCGGACTCTCTGCACATCCATATTGTCCAGAAGCAGGATATCGGCCTTCGCCTCCACCGCTTCCGCCACTTCCTCCAAAGTGGAAACCTCCACCTCGATTTTCAGTGGATGCGGCGCTCCCGCGCGGGCGCGGCGCACGGCTTCGCCAATACCTCCGGCGGCGCGGCTGTGATTTTCCTTGATCAACACGCCATCGGCCAGTGAAAAACGATGATTGCGCCCGCCTCCGATCCTTACCGCGTATTTTTCCATGCTCCTCAAACCTGGCGTGGTCTTGCGGGTATCCGTAATGGAGGCCTTCGTTCCCGCGACCGCGGCGACAAAGCGCCGCGTCAGCGTGGCGATACCGCACAGACGCTGCAGGAAGTTGAGCGCCACCCGTTCGGCTTCAAGCAGAGATACCGCACGGCCTTCAACCCGCGCGAAGACTGTCCCCTTGGAAATTTCATCCCCGTCGGCGCAGGCGGAAACAAAGGCTGTCTCCGGATCGACCAGGGCAAAGGCGCGTCGGGCGACCTCCAGCCCGGCCAAAACCAAATCTTCCTTGGCCAGAAGTTCCGCACGGGCCCTTTTCTCCGGGTTGACGGTGATCCGGGTCGTCACATCGCCGCTGCCCAGATCCTCCTTCAATGCCCTCAATACCGTTTCATCCCATTCGAGCATGGACACTATCCTTCACTATCTTTCCAGACTTGCTTACGCTTCGTTTTCCGCCAGTTCTTCCCAGCGGGCATAGAGCGCTTCCAGATCCTCACGCGCCGCCGCGTGGCGCTGGATGGTTTCATGAAATTTTTCGGTATCCGCATAGAAAGCCGGATCCGCCAGCAGCTGCTCCAGCCCGGCAACTTCTTCCTCCCGGGCCGCGATGGCCGTCTCCAACTCCTCCAAAGCCTTGCGCCGCCGCCGATCTTCCCGCCGGACCTCGCGGCGTTCCTCATACTCCTGGCGGCGGCTCTCATTGACGGCTTTCGCCTCCGGCGCACGCGAAACCGCGCGGCTTTCGACCCGATCCGCGCTGTGGCTCAAGTCGCCTTCGGCCTCCCTGGCACGCAGAAAGTCGGCATAGTTGCCGACATGCGACACCACATGTCTCTCCTTGACTTCCCAGATGCGTGTCGCCAGCCGATCCACAAAGTAGCGGTCATGGGAAACCAACACCATGGAGCCGTCATAGTGCAGCAACGTATCCAGCAGAACTTCCTTTGAGTCCATGTCCAGATGGTTGGTCGGTTCGTCCAGGAGCAGGAGGTTGCGGGGCTTAAGCAGAAGGCAGGCAAAGGCCAGCCGGTTGCGTTCTCCGCCGGAGAGCACTTTGACCTTCTTGTCCACATCCTCTCCGGAAAACAGAAAGCCCCCCAGAATGCTGCGCAGTTCCGGTACCATTTCGAAGGGGGAAGCCGCCGTCATCTCCTCAAGAACACTTCGCTCCGGATCAAGCTGTGTTGCCTGGTTCTGGGCGAAATAGCCTATTTTCAGGCCTTCACCGGCACGCCGCACGCCCGCTTTCGGGGGCTCGACTCCGGCCAGTATCCGCATCAGTGTCGATTTTCCCGCACCGTTGACGCCGACCAGCGCAATCTTCTCCCCACGTGTCACCATCAGGTTGACATCTTCAAGCACCGTCAAGTCGCCGTAGCCCTGCGCGATACCGCTCAGCTGCAGGACATCCCTGCCCATTTTGGGCGCCGGAGGAAAATGGAAGCCAATATGACGGGGCTGGGGCGGTATTTCGATGCGCACCATCTTTTCCAGCTGTCGCAAACGACTCTGCACCTGTGCCGCCTTGCTCGCCTGGTAACGGAAACGCCCGACAAACAGTTCCAGCTTGGCTATCTCCTCGTCCTGGCGGCGTTTTTCCTCGCGCAAGCCGTCAACGTACTGCTGGCGCTCGGCCAGATAGGCGGTGTAGTTGCCCGGATATTCACGCAGCTGGCCATTCCAGACTTCAACGATCTTTTCGACCACCTGATCCAGGAAGTAGCGGTCATGGGAAACCACCACCACGCTAAACGGATAATTCCGCAAAAAGTCTTCCAGCCATTCACGGGTAGGCAGATCCAGATGGTTTGTCGGCTCATCCAGCAGCAGCAGCTGCGGACGGCACAGCAGCAGCCTCGCCAGCGCAATGCGCATTTGCCAGCCGCCGGAGAAGGTCTCGCAGGGCTTCTCCCAGTCGCTGCGGGCAAACCCCAGTCCATCCAGCACCCGGGCAACCTCGGCCTCCATGGAATAGCCGCCCCCCGCCCGGAACCTTTCCTGCAGTTCCGCATAACGCGCCAGCGACTTTTCATCATCGAGGCGGCTTTCCAGCGCCCGCAGCTCCTTTTCCAAGCCGGTCAGCTCGGTCAGCGCGGCACTGGTTTCAGCAAAAAGCGAACGCGAGCCGAAACCGGTTACCATCTGCGGCAGATAGCCGACCATGGCGTCCCGGGAAATATCCAGCGTGCCTCGATCCGGTTCCAGTTCGCGGGCCAAAATGCGCAGCAATGTCGTCTTGCCCGCGCCATTGGGACCGCACAGGCCAATACGCTGGTTGTCGCCGACCACCCAGGAGACATCCGACAACACCGTGCGCCCGCCAAAATCTTTGCCGATACCGTTGAGATGAAACATGAAAAAAAGAAAGAAATTCAGAAATCCATTAAAAAAACGCGGGATTCCGCTCCGATTTGGAGCATCGGCATCCCGCTCCGTCTGCCGAAGTTCACACTGTCTTTTATGGGTCCATCTTCAGATGACAGCATACCGGCCAGCTCCAAATGCCGCGCCCTTGCCGATATTCAAAAGCGAGCCCAGCGCCACCACCCACCACAGATCCTCCAGACCGGGGCCGGCCACCGCCAGTTCCCCGACCACACCGCCGATGGTCTCCTGGCCTGCGACAGATTTCCAGTCACGCCACTCCAGACGGGAAAGCGTCGTCTCAAGCCCATTCGCGAGCTCAACCAGTCGGCGGGCGTTGATGCTGCCGCGCATCTGGCAATAGTAGTAGAGCATTGAAGTCACCCGCCGCAGCATAAAGGGAAAAACCTCTCCAAACCCGGGCTGAAACAGCGGCTTGCCGTGCGACATCAGACGGGCCGGCGTATCGAAACGCACAGCCAGTTCCGTTTCTCCGCGTCCGGCGGCAAAATCTTCCAGCCACCATGACAAGGGAATCAGCGCCGGAGCGAAATCGCCCTCTCCTTCCATCCAGACGAGACGACGATTGCCGCTGGCGTCTTCCGACTCGACACACTCCAGCGTAAAGCGCAGAAGTCCCGCTTCCACGCCATATTCGCCCATTTCCGCAATCAATTCAATCAAACGCGGCAATTCCTGAACACCCCGCCCAAACAGCCGAAAGGTCAAAAAGGCACACGAGCCTGCCGCAATTTCCAGCGGGATTTCCGCCGGCGGCACCAGCACAAAGGCAGGCGCCGGTTTCTGATGCTGGTGCGCCTCATGAAAATCGACCTGGGGATCCACCAGATCCGCATAGGGCTGGCCTTTCACACTTTCCAGTCGACGCGCCGCCTTTAAAAGGCCCGCGCGCATTCCCAAAAGCAGTTGAGCGGTAAAGAGCGAACGCTCCACCATCCGCAGTTTAAAATGCACAAGCGCGAAATCCGCTCCTTCCAGCGACGGATGGGCCAATTTCATCGGAATATCCTCCCTTTCTCAACCCTCTTTCCCAAATCCGCCGTTTTCACAACAGCGTTTTCAGGTACTCGCGGTTTAACGCGGCTATGAAACGCACGCTCAACCCTTTGGGGCAGGCGGCCTCGCATTCATAGTGATTGCTGCAGTTGCCAAAACCGTGCTGCAGCATGGCCTCGGTCATGACGCACACCCGCTGGCGCGCCTCCACTTTTCCCTGCGGCAGCCGCGCCAGCCCCGCCACCTTGGCGCCGGTAAACAGCATGGCGGATCCATTGGGACAGGCGGCCACACAGGCACCGCAACCGATGCACTCGGCGGCGTCCATGGCATACTCGGACGCCTCATGCGCCACCAGAATGGCATTGGCGTCGCGGGCCGAGCCGGTGTTCACCGAAATATAGCCTCCCGCCTGCACCAGGGCATCCAGTGCCGAACGATCCGTCACCAGATCCCGCAAGACCGGAAAGGCCCGGGCACGAAACGGTTCGATGTAAATGGTGTCGCCATCTTTAAAGTGGCGCATGTGCAGCTGGCAGACGGTCGTACGCCTGAAACCTCCGTGCGGGATGCCGTTGATGGTCAGCGAACAGGCACCGCAAATGCCTTCGCGGCAGTCGTGGTCAAAGGCTATGGGTTCCGCCCCCTCCTTAATCAGGCGCTGGTTCACCATATCCAGCATCTCCAGAAACGACATGTCCGGGCTGACATCGTGCGCCTCGTGCCGCTCCAGCCGTCCAGGCTCCTGCGGTCCGTTCTGCCGCCACACATACAGAGTCAGATTCATCATCATCTCCCACATTCACGATTGCCGTTCTCGCCGGCGTACATTTTACTTGTAGCTTCTTACCGCAAGCTCGACATTCTCGAAGACCAGCGGCTCCACGTGCCGCACCGGCGGCGTTTCCTCCCCCCGATATTCCCAGGCGGCGACATGGGCGAAATGCGCATCATCGCGCAGCGCCTCACCATCTTTCGTCTGGTGTTCCACCCGGAAATGTCCGCCGCAGGACTCGTCGCGCTCCAGCGCATCCCGCACCAGAAGTTCCGCGAAATCCAGAAAATCTTCCAGCCGCAGGGCCTTTTCCAGTTCCTGGTTGAGCCTGTCCTCGCCTCCCGGTACCCGCACATTTTTCTTAAATTCGTCCCGTAAACGCGGAATTTCCGCCAAAGCTTCGCACAAACTCTCCCTGCTGCGGGCCATGCCGGCCTTTTCCCAGAGCAAATGTCCCAGCTCACGGTGCAGCTCATCCACCGTACGCTGCCCTCTCATCTCCAAAAGCCCGGCAATTCGCGCCCGGCACGCGGAAAGCGCATCGACGCAGGAGGGATGATCGGCCTGAACCTTTCCCGGTGTCGTCCCCGCAAGATAGTTGCCGATGGTGTTGGGCAGCACGAAGTAACCATCCGCCAGGCCCTGCATCAGCGCGCTGGCCCCCAGCCGGTTGGCGCCATGATCGGAGAAATTGGCCTCGCCCAGCACAAACAGCCCCGGAAGGTTGCTTTGCAGGTTGTAATCCACCCACAGACC
>JAILGY010000042.1:0-10774 GCA_024696325.1 bacterium
TCCTTGCTCGGCGTCTGGCTGGAGGAAGTCAGCACCTCGACAATATTGCCGTTGGCCAGTTCGGTGCGCAGCGGCACCAGCCGTCCGTCCACCTTGGCGCCAAAACAGTGATCGCCCAGGCCGGAGTGGATGCTGTAGGCAAAGTCGATGGGCGTCGCGCCTCTCGGCAGTTCCCGCACCTCGCCCGTGGGCGTGAACACATACACCATGTCGGAGAGCAGATCGCTTTTGACCGACTGTAAAAATTCGCGGGACCCCTGAAGTTCCTGATGCCATTCCAGCATCTGGCGCAGCCAGGCCAGCTGCCCGCTCTCGCGCGGATCCATGCGCTCGGCGACCCGTCCTTCCTTGTATTTCCAGTGCGCGGCAATGCCCGCTTCGGCAACCCGGTGCATCTCCTCCGTGCGAATCTGGATCTCTATCGGCTTGCCGCTGGGTCCCATGACCGTCGTATGCAGCGACTGATACATGTTCGCCTTGGGGAGGGCGATATAGTCCTTGACCCGGCCCGGTATCGGCCGCCATTCGGAATGCACGATCCCCAGCATGGCGTAGCAGTCGCCGACATCACGGACAATGACGCGGAAGGCTGCGAGATCATAAAGCTGCTCAAATTCGATCTTCTGGCGTTTCAGCTTGGCGTAGATGGAGTAGAGATGCTTGATGCGTCCGGTGACGGTTCCCTTCAGGCCGTGACGCTTCATAATGTCCTCGATTTCCCGTTTGGTCGAAGTGATATAGTCGTCGCGCTCCTTGAGTTTGGCAGCCACCTTGGCGGCCAGATCGGCATACACATCCGGCATAAGATAACGGAAGGCATAATCTTCCAGTTCACATTTGAGCCAGCTTATGCCCAAACGGTTGGCCAGCGGCGCATAAATATCAAAAATCTCCTGCGCGGCCTGATGCCGCACGCTTTCCGGATATCGCTCCAGAATCCGCAAGGTATCCAGCCGATCCGCAAGCCGCACGATGACCACCCGGATATCGCGGGCGGTTGCCAAAAGCATCCTGCGAAAATTCTCGGCCTGTTTTTCTTCACCGCTGTGAAAGCTTATCTTGCCGATCTGGTTGACGATTTCCACCAGATCGGCGATGCCAGCACCGAACTCGTCACGCAGTTCCTTCAGCGTGATCAGGCCGTCCTCCGGCAGTTCGTGGAGCATCCCGGCCACCACCGTGTCCATGTCCATCTTCAGCCCGGCCAGAATGCGCGCCACTTCCAGCGGATGCTGCAGGCGAGGTTCACCGGCCTGCGGATCCTCACCGGTACAAACCCGGCTGCAAAGCAGATAGGCTCGCTGCAGATCGCGGATATCAGCGTCGGCATGCATCGATCGCACCGTCTTCAGAATGTCGTTCCAATCAGTCATCGAGCCTCCTTTCCGTCATTCTTTCCGCCCCCTTTGCCCAACGCGGCAAGAGCGCCTGCACACTTCCGGGGCATCATGACCGGTTTGTTCCGGACACATCCGTCCGGCATGGCATTTTCAGGAGAAGCATCGCCGCAGAAATTCTTCACGGACCTTCTTTTGAAAATTCCGTTTTTTTCCCCTTTATACTTATCAGGAAACGGTCCGCATGACCATAGCCCCGGCCGGAGACCGATCTACGAATTTCTTTCTTACACCCGGAAAACAAAAAAATATTTTTATTAATGTAAACACTCGAGATGGTATCATCAACGTCAAGTCGGCAAAGAATGCATTTAAAAACCGATTCAATTGTGCAAACGCTCGAAACGGAGCAAAAGCAGGAAGAAAAGAGCAAAACATCCTGGTACATCCCCAAGCGTATCCGGGGAAAAGGGGCCATCGCGTTTCAGGACCATACGGCACCAGAAAGAAAAGGAAGACATATGAAAAACTTTGCATGGATGATGGGCGTTCTTCTGGCTTTTCCGGCAACCGGCCTTGCCGCGCAAGGCGCAGCGGACATGCCCTTCATGGAGAGCATCCGGATGATGGCGATAGTGGCTTTCCTGGGCATAGTGCTCATCTGCGGCACAGTTTTGCTGGGAAAAAGGCTTAAGTTTTTTCCAACGATTCGCTCCGGCATCATTCACGTTCTTGACAGTCGCGGCATCGCCCCCCGCAAATTTCTTTGCCTCGTCGAAGTGCACGGAAAAGAACTGCTTTTGGGCGTGGGGGATCGTATCGAGCTGCTGGCCAGCTGGTCCGCGCCCGACGCGGATGCGGTGCGCGAGTTTGAAGCCGCGCTCAATCAGCCTTCCCAGGAACCGGCCACAGCGTCTCCCCATCCTCCGGAAAAAGAAAAGGACGCTTCCCCATGCTGACCCTTGTCAACCCCAGCACCGATCCCCGCTTCAATCTGGCAGCGGAGGAGTACCTGCTGCACCATGTGGACGGTGAAATCGTCATGCTGTGGCGCAACGAACCAAGTGTTATTCTGGGGCGCAACCAGAACGCCTTTTCCGAAATCAACGCGGACTTTGTCCGCCGGGAGGGCATCCATGTGGTACGGCGCATAACCGGAGGCGGAGCGGTTTTCCATGATCTGGGCAACGTGAATTTCACCTTCCTGCCCCCCTCGGGAAGCGGCGGCGCCCTGGATTTCGCCCGCTTTACCGCGCCGGTTTGCGAAGCGCTCCGCACCCTGGGCATTGAGGCCGGGCTCTCCGGCCGAAACGATCTGATGGCGGGCGGCAAAAAGATCTCCGGCAACGCGCAATGCGTCCAAACCATGGCCAACGGCAAAAAACGGGTGCTGCATCATGGCACCCTGCTCTACAGTACCGATCTCGATCGCCTTGAGAGCGCGTTAACCGTGGACACCGAAAAGATACGCGCCAAAGGCGTCAAAAGCATCCGCGCGCGCGTCGGCAACATCGCCGATCTGCTGCCCAACGCGCCCGATGTAACGGTTTTCATGCAAAGGCTCCAGGATGCTTTCGGCGGCGTGCAACGCGGCTTCAGCGCCGAAGAACGCGAAGCCATCACCCGGCTTGCCTCCAGGTACGCCTCCTGGGAATATACCTACGGTGTTTCCCGCCAGTACGACCGCATCTGCCGAAAACGTTTCCCCTTTGGCACGGTTGAGATACAGTGCCGTGCCGAACATGGGGTGCTCACCGCCGTGCATATTTGCGGCGACTACTTCGGCGTGCGCGAGACCCGGGAACTGGAACGCAGGCTGGAAGGCACGCGGCTGGAACGGAAAGCGCTTGAAGCGGCTCTGGCCCATATCGGCGACTATATTGCGGGCGCAACGATTGACGATATTCTGGGAATGCTGTAAAGCTCCTTTCACAATACTTTTTCCCATCCCCGGGACATCATCCTAGGAGCAACAACGACCATGATAGAGAGCATGACAGGCTATGGCAAAAGCAGCGCCGGCAGCGATGACGCCGTGTTCGCCGTGGAAATCCGCACGCTGAACCACCGGTTCTGCGACGTTTCCATCAAGGCGCCGCATGCGCTGCTGGCCTTTGAAGGGACTATCCGGAAAAAGGCCGCGGACACGTTGGTACGCGGAAAAATTGACATCTTCATCACCCAGGAGGCTGCTGGCGACACCAGGATTTTGCCCCACTGGGATCGGGAAGTGGCCGGCCGCTACCGGGAAATCTTTGGTGAAATGAGCCGGGAGCTGCAACTGTCGGGCGATGTTTCGCTGGGACTGCTGGCTGCCCAGAAAGAGGTCATCAGCACAGAGGTGCCCGACATTCCCCGGGAGACCATGGAACGTAACGTGCTGGGCGCGCTGGAGGGCGCACTGGAGGCGGTACGAGCCATGCGGGCGAAAGAAGGCGCAGCCCTTGCGGACGACATTGCCCAGCGGCTTGCCATCATTGGAGAGCTGGTCAAAAAGATGACGCAGCGCGCACCGGAAGTGCCCCGCATTTGGCGTCTGAAACTGCTGGACCGCCTGAAAAAACTGGAGCCGGAGCTGGCCTTTGATCCGCAGCGGATCGCCCAGGAAGTGGCCTTTTTCGCGGATCGCTGCGATGTCAGCGAAGAAATCGCCCGCATGGGCAGCCATCTGGAACAGTTCCGGGCGCTGCTGGCCGGAAACGGCGCAACAGGGCGGCAGCTTGACTTTCTCACCCAGGAAATGGGCCGGGAAATTAACACCATAGGATCCAAAGCCAACGACATTACCCTGAGCCAGCTGACGGTAGCGGCCAAGGGCGAGCTGGAAAAGATCCGGGAGCAGGTACAAAATGTTATGTAAAGAGTCCCCCCATCCAGGATTGCTGCTGGTTATCTCCGCGCCGTCGGGAGCGGGAAAGACCACGTTGAGCCGGAAACTGTTCCAGCTCTTTCCCTCCCTGCGGCCTTCCATATCCTGCACCACGCGCCTGCCCCGTCCCAATGAGCGGGACAGCGTGGACTATTTTTTTGTCGACGACGCCGAATTTGACGATCTGGTGGAAAAAGGCGCCTTTGTCGAATGGGCGAACGTCCATGGGCGGCGCTACGGCACCAAAAAGGCGACGATCGAGGAGGCATGCGCGGCCGGAACCGATATCCTGCTGGATATCGACTGCCAGGGAGCGGCCATTTTGAAGCGTCAGGGGCTGGAAGCCATCTTCATCTTCATTCTGCCGCCCAACCTTGCGGAGCTGGAAAACCGGCTGCGCAAACGCGCCAGCGACAGCGAGGAATCGATCCGCCTGCGCCTTCACAACGCCCGGCAGGAAATGGCATCCGCCGACGGGTATGACTATATTGTGATAAACGACGATTTGGATCAGGCGGTGGCGGAACTGTGCGCCATTATCACCGCGGAGCACTGCCGCACCCAACGCCGTCATGACGCGCTGGAAAAGGCGCGCGCCTGACGCAGAACGCCTGAAACAGGTTTTCATACGAATCCATGAAAGAGAAAGAGGTTTGCCATGGCAAGAGTAACCGTTGAAGATTGTCTGAAAGTGATTCCCAACTGCTTTTTGCTGGTGATGGTGGCGGCCAAGCGCACCAAACAGCTCTACCGCCGCTCCGTTCCGCTGATCCCCAATCCGGACAACAACAAGAAGGTGGTGCTGGCGCTGCGCGAAATCGCCGAGGGAAAGATCGCCTATCAGCTGCCCACATCCCGCAAGCATCCGGAGACCTGAAAAAAATCCGCCCATTCCCGCAAGGAGAAGCACAACATGATCCTGCGCAATCTCTGCGATCCTTTGCTGGCTGTGCGCATCATCATCCGCTACCGGAGTCTGCTCAAGCAGCAGATCGTGCGCAATCTCGCGGCCCGCTACCGGGGCTCCGCCCTGGGAGCGGTCTGGAGCCTCGTCTATCCGCTCATGATGCTGTCCGTTTATACCTTCGTCTTCAGCGTGGTCTTCAAGACGCGCTGGGGACTGAATCCGGACGGCGGTTCCGGTTCGTTTGCAGTGATCATGTTCTGCGGCATGGCGGTCTACAACATCTTCAGCGAAAGCATCAACACGTGCAGTTCACTCATTCCCGCCAACAGCAATCTGGTCAAGAAAGTGATCTTCCCACTGGAGTTGCTGCCACTGGCCAGTGTGGTCAGCACGGTCGTGTTTGGTCTGGTCTGGTTCGTTCTTCTGCTCCTGGGCGTGCTGCTGACCCAGCACCAGCTCTTCTGGACCATGCTGCTACTGCCGGCCACGCTCGTGCCGTTGACGTTGTTTACGCTGGGCATCAGTTACTTTGTGGCTTCTCTGGGGGTGTACCTGCGCGATTTGCCCTATCTGGTCGGTGTTGTCACTCAGATCTTGTTCTTCATGACGCCGATCTTCTACCCTCTGGAGATCGTGCCGGAAAAGTTCCGGCCGCTGCTGCAGCTCAACCCGCTGACCGCGCTTGTTGAACAGACCCGCAACCTGTTCCTGTTCCGGCAGGCGCCAGACTGGCTGTTCTGTATCCAGGCCCTGCTTATCTCCTTCGTATTTTTCCAGATGGGGCTGGTCTGGTTCCTGAAAACCAAGAAGGGATTCGCCGATGTGCTCTGATGCATCCGAAACGCCGGCAATCCGCGTCCGGCAAGTCTCCAAGTGCTTTCAACTCTATGAAAAACCCATTCACCGCCTCTGGCAGATGCTCTGGCACGGCAAAAAGACCTTCTACCGCACCTTCAGGGCGCTGGATGACATCTCCTTCGACGTGCAGCGTGGCGAATGCGTGGGGATCATCGGCCGCAACGGTGCGGGCAAGAGCACGCTGCTGCAGATCATCACCGGCACTTTGGCTCCTACTTCCGGCACAGTGGAAATGACGGGGCGCGTCGCCGCCCTGCTGGAACTGGGCAGCGGTTTCAATCCCGAATTTACGGGACGGGAAAACATCTGGATGAACGCGGCCATCCTGGGCCTTTCCGAAAAGGAGATCGCCGAACGCTACGACGACATCGTGGCCTTTGCCGAAATAGGCGATTTTATCGAGCAACCGGTCAAGAGCTATTCCAGTGGTATGGTGGTCCGGCTGGCCTTTGCGGTCATCGCCCATGTCGACGCCGACGTGCTGATCATTGACGAGGCCCTGGCGGTGGGCGACGCGCTCTTTACCCAAAAGTGCATGAGATTCTTACGCAACTTCATGGCCAACCACACCGTGCTGTTCGTCAGTCATGACATTGCCGCCGTCAACAGCCTCTGCCAACGGGCGATCCTGCTCTCCGAGGGGAAAATGCACATGATCGGCTCCGCAAAAGAGGTGACGGAAAAGTACCTGGAAATGCTCTTTGAAGGTGTCCAGGGAAAAAGCGAACTGGAGGCCGCGCAGAAAGAAAACGTTTTGCCACCTGCTCCTGTTCCGGAGGACTTCCGCGACATGCGCCAGGATCTGCTGAACGCCAGCCCCCTGCGCAACGATATTCAGGTTTTTTCCTTTTCCGACGAACATGCCTTCGGCAAGGGCGGTGCGGTCATCACCCAGGTACTGATGACCGATTTGACGGAGGCTCCCCTCAACTGGGTCGTCGGCGGCGAAATGGTGCGGCTGGTTGTTCACTGCCAGGCACTGCAGCCCCTCTTCAGCCCCATCGTCGGCTTCTACATCAAGGATCGCCTGGGACAAAACCTGTTCGGCGACAACACCTTTCTCTCCCATTTGCATCATCCCCTCCATCTGCAGCCGGGGCAGCGTTTTTCCGCGTCCTTCACCTTCCGCATGCCCATCCTTCCCTCCGGTGAATACGTCTGTGCGGCAGCGCTGGCGGAAGGCACGCAGGAGGAACATGTCCAGCACTGCTGGATTCACGATGCACTGGTTTTCAACTCGCAATCCACCAGCGTCTGCACCGGGCTTATTGGCATCCCCATGCGCGATATCCGGCTGGGAGTGGACTCTCCCGCCCCCGCTCAAAAAATCTGAGTGTTTCCATTGCCTTTTGCCTATCATATTTTTGTTTTCTAAAAAAGTTTAGCATAGCTAACTTTTTTATTGACATACTCATATTTTGTTTGGTAAAAGTTTTGCGCGCGGAAGAAAAACACCTTCGTTCCGTAAAAAGTGCAGCAGCAAAAAAAAGGGAATGTCTTCAGGGAAATGTTTCACCGCAGAAAGGGGATTCTGCCTTGGCAGCTGCCGTTTTGAGGAAGCGGCAGCTGCACTTTTTTTGCATTCCCTCCCAAAAAGGCGAAAACCTCATCCCTTCCATCTTCACACAACAGCTTTCTCTTCTGTTGGCGGTGCCTGACAATCATTGAAGTTCTCCACATATTTTCAAGGAAGGACTTTATGATTTTTATCATTTGCAAAAAGTTTATATTAACTAACTTTTATTCTTGACACAATTATACTTTGTCTGTAGAAATCTTGCGTGTGAAAAAAAACTAAGTCTATCCGTAAAAAGTTTGAATAACGAGAGAGAGAACGACAGGGGAATAGGACATCATCAGCAGCCGGAAAGGGGATTCTGCCTTGGCAGCTGCCGCTTTCTCCAAGCGGCAGCTGCATTTTTTCAGTTTTGATTCCTCAAAGGTGAAAAAGCCCCCCCTGTCTCTCCGAGCGGTTTTGAGCGTTGCATCCATTTTGGGCGGCACAATGACGCCGCCTGCCAATTGATTGGACAGAGGAAGGACAACAAAGGAGGAATTCGTATGAGCATTCTCAGTCTTCGGGAACTTCAGCCCGGCAACAAGGGAAAAGTCGTGAGCATATCCGCCCAGGGAGAAATGGGCCGCCGCATTCGGGACCTGGGGCTTCTCCCCGGCGCCGAAGTGGAAGTTGTCGGATGCGCGCCGCTGGGCGATCCATTGGCCCTGCGCCTGACAGGCATTACCGTAGCCCTGCGCAACAACGAGGCGGACAACGTTACCGTGGAGGCTCTGTTATGATCTGTTCCTGTGACAAATGCAAGGGTGGCAAACTGGACGCTTCGGAGATCGCCGAAGCCGCCGCCTACAACGTTCTTCAGTTCCCCGGCGGTCTTCCCCGGATTGCACTGGCCGGCAACCCCAACTGCGGCAAGACCACGGCCTTCAACCGCTACACCGGCGCCCATCAGCACGTCGGCAACTATCCCGGTGTTACCGTAGACCGCAAGGAAGGGCTTCTCACGGTGGATGGGCACAAAGTCCTCCTGGTCGACCTGCCCGGCACCTACTCACTGACCGCCTATTCTCCGGAAGAGCTTGTCGCCCGTGAAGTGCTGGCGCCAGCGGATCCTCATGAAAAAATAATGGCCACTATCGACATCGTCGAGGCAGGAGCTCTGGAACGCAGTATGCTCCTGGCGGTCCAGATCCGCGAAATGGGGATGCCGCTGGTCCTCGCCTGCAACATGATGGACGAGGCCCGCAAGGGCGGCATTACCATCAACATGGAGAAGCTTTCCGAAAAGATGGGCGTGCCTGTAATTCCCATGGTCGCCCGGACCGGCGAAGGCCTTGACGAGGCCATGCGCGCCGCCCTGAGCTACGGCACGCGGAAGGAACAGCCCGGCATACTGCGCATCTCCTACGGTCCGGATCTGGATCCGGCGCTGGACGAGATGGAACAGATCATAACCGATGCAAATGTTCTGACTCAGCGCTACCCTGCCCGCTGGGTGGCGGTGAAGGCAATGGAAAACGACGAACACATATGGAAGGAGCTCAAAAACGCCGACTTAACCACGGCCAAGAAGCTTTCCGAAATAGCGGACCGCGTAACGCTGCATACAAGGAAAACCCTGCAGATATCACCGGATTCGCTCATCACCGACTACCGCTACGGCTACATCCGCAGCCTGCTCCACGACGGCGTTGTGGAAAGGGATCCCACCAAAAACCGCATGGCCCTGACCGACGCCCTGGACAAGGTCTTCACCCACACGCTGATTGGCCCGCTGATCATGCTGGCCGTCATGTACATCATGTTCTACGTCACCTTCGAGGTCGGCGCCTATCCCCAGGGCTGGGTGGAGGACGGCTTCACCTGGCTGGGCGATACTTTGACCAATGCGCTGCCCGACAACCTGTTCCGCTCGCTGCTGGTCGACGGCATCATCGGCGGCGTGGGCGGCGTCATGAGCTTTGTGCCGCTTATCGCCATCATGTTCCTGATGATCGCCTTTTTGGAGGACTCCGGCTACATCGCGCGCATGGCCTACATGCTTGACCGGATCTTCCGTTTCTTCGGACTGCATGGCGCTTCGGTCATGCCCTATATCGTCGCGGGCGGTATCGCGGGCGGATGCGCCATTCCCGGCGCAATGGCCACACGTACCCTGCGCAGTCCCAAGGAAAAATTGGCCACGCTCCTCACCCTGCCGATGATGGCCTGCGGCGCGAAACTGCCGGTCTTTTTGCTGCTGGTCGGCGTTTTCTTCCCGGATCATCCCGCCCGCACCATGTTCCTGCTGACGCTCGCGGGCTGGGCAAGCGCCCTGCTGTTCGCGCGCCTGCTGCGCACGACCATTATCCGTGGACAGGCCACTCCCTTCGTCATGGAGCTGCCTCTCTACCGTATACCAACCCTGAACAGTGTGCTTATCCACTGCTGGGAGCGTACCTGGATGTACCTGAAAAAGGCCGGTACCGTACTGGTGGTTATCTCCATCGTGCTGTGGGCCGCTCTGACCTTCCCCAAGCTGGATGACACCAAGGCGGAGCCGTACAACACCAAGATCGCCGCTCTGGAAGAAAAAGTGGCCGCCGTTCAGGAAGGCACGCCAGAGCATGAATCCTTGAGTGAGGAACTGAGTGCGGCACAAAACGAACTGGCGGCTGCGGAACTGCGTCACTCGGTGGCGGGCCGTCTGGGCACCATGGTGGAACCCTTCACCCTCCCGACCCTCGGTTTCGACTGGCGGACCGACGTCGCGCTGATTGGCGGCATCGCGGCCAAGGAGGCCATTGTCTCCACGCTGAGCACCGCCTACTCACTGGGCGAGGAGGATCCGGAAGAAGCCACCGGCCTCGCAGAGCGCATTGCCAAGGAACCCAACTGGAACAAGGCCACCGCGCTGTCGCTGATGCTGTTCATCCTGCTGTACTCGCCCTGCTTTGTGGCACTGGTCGTCATCAAGAACGAGGGCGGCTCGTGGAAGTGGCTCTTCTTCAGCCTGATTGTCAATACGGCAATTGCCTTTGGCGTGTCGTACATCGCCTACAACATCGGCCTGAAACTGTGGGCCTGATGGAAAAGCCGATGCCAAGGGAAACCATACAACAGAAAATTTTATCCGGATGCCCGCCCATGGGGGGCGGGCTCTCCGGGAAAGCGGATTGTGAACCCCGGGCCCGGATACCTTTTCCGGATGGGGGCCACAGCAACACACAACAAGGAGGAAGAGATGGAATCACGCATGAAATGTGGTCTGTTTTTCTTGGGAGGCATTGTGCTGGGCGCAATCGGCG
>JAILGY010000051.1:0-10683 GCA_024696325.1 bacterium
GAAACAGTTGCTTCTTGGAAAGATACATGGATTGCGGAAGGCATGGAGACAGGCTTGTCCAAGGGCCGTGCTGAAGGCCGCATAGAAGGCATGGAGACAGGTTTATCCAAAGGCCGCCTGGACAATCTTGTAGAAAACATCCATGCTCTTATGGAGACGCTTGGCCTGACAAAAGAAAAGGCCATGGACATGCTGAAAGTTTCCGAAGAGGACAGAGCCAAGCTTTCCTCGATTTTGTGACACAACAACACTTCTGTATTTCCATTCTCATTTCAAGAAAAAATGCCGCCAGCATTAAACGCTGACGGCTTTTCTTTCGTTGAGGTGCTCCCATTTATAAAATGGCTGTCTGTTTGCAGTTCATTGCGCCGGTTGAAACGTCACCCGTAAGGGGGCGATTGGAAACCGGCGCTATACTGCTGCTACAGTTGCTACAATCGCTACATTTCGTTATCCGCAGAGATCCGCATCCCGCCAGGAAATATCCCCCAAAAATGTCCGTCTTTCACGCCATGGTGCTCAGCGCCTTGCGGAAGTAGGCCAGCGACATGCCGAACAGCGCGCCGCCAATCGCTATCAGCGCAGCAAACTGCGGCCACACCACCTTCAGCCCTGCCCCACGGTACAGCACCGCCTGCGCCAGCGTCACGAAGTGCGTGGTCGGCGCAAACAGCATGATGTTCCGCACGATGTCCGGCATGCTTTCCTGAGACGTCATTCCGCCGGAGAGCATCTCCAGCGGCAACAGTATCAGGATCAGCAGCAGGCCGAACTGCGGCATGGAACGCGACACCGTCCTCAGAAAGATCCCCATCGCGGTCGAGGCAAACAGGTAAAGCGCCGCTCCCACCATGAACAGCCCCAGGGAACCGGCAATCGGCACCTTCAGCAGGCCCTGCACCACAAACTTAATGGGAGAATCCTAAGCACTTGTTTTGTAACGCTGTATACGTTACAATTGTTTCAGTGAGGTGATACTATGGAAAAAACAATGACCTTGAATTTGCGGATAAGCCCGGATGTGAAACAGAATGCGGAAACTGTATTGAAGCAGCTTGGTGTGCCTATGGCCACGGCGGTGGATATGTTTCTGCGGCAAATTGCCCTGACCGGCAGCATCCCTTTCAGCATTTCCCTCCCAAAAGCCCCGCCCATTGTCAATGCCGATGCAATGGCTCCCACGGAGATACATGCAGAATTGAAAGCCGGGTATGACGATATGGTGGCGGGGCGTGTCCAGGATGCCGCCGCAGCTTTTGCCGATTTCCGCAAGACGCATCAACCATGAAACAATACGCCGTGAAAATCACCAATCGCGGGCTGGCAGATATGAATGCGATATTTGATTATATCGCCATACAGCTGCAAGTCCCTGAAACCGCTTATAAACAGTATGAACGCATTGCAACAGCGATTGAATCTTTGCATTTGCTGCCGGAACGTAACCCGCTGATGGATGTCCAACCTGAACATGACCTTGGAATGCGCCGCCTGTTGATTGATAATTATTCGGTGATTTATGTGGTTCACGATGATGCGGTCACGGTACTTCGCGTTTTATACAGCGCTTCCGATTTTGTTTCCCGGCTGAGAGATGAACGATAGGAAAGGTACCCATTTCAAAGTAGCAGATGGAGCAACAGTTTAGCGCCGGTTTTCAACCGGCGCGATAAACTGCAAGCAGACAGCAACACCTTATTCGTCCGCCAGCTTTATAGTGACAAAAATGTCACTATATGACATGATAATGTCACTTTAAAGGAGGCGGACTTCATGGGCTTGGGCATTGAAAACGAAACGATGGAGTACAAGAAAAGCACGGGCGAGCTCAAAGATGCGTGCGTGTCCATTTGTGCCATGCTCAACAAGCATCAGCTTGGCACGGTCTATTTTGGAGTCAAGCCGAATGGAGATGTTGTGGGGCAGACAGTAACCGAATCCAGTCTGCGGGATGTTTCGAGAGTAATCTATGAAGCGATAAAGCCCCAGATTTTCCCCGCCATCCAAAAGGACAATATCGAAGGTCGGGATGTCATCCGGGTAGAGGTTAACGGGACAGAAGTGCCCTACTCGGCGTTTGGAAAATACTATATACGTACAGCCGATGAAGACAGGGAAGTCACGTCTTCGGAACTGAGGCAGCTCTTTTTAAAAAAGACCCAGGCAGACTCTTGGGAAACCCTTGATTCCGGAGTACCGTTAAAAGAGATTGAAACAGTCCAGGTGCGGAAACTCCATGAAAATGGAATAAAAGCGGGGCGTCTGCCCGATGTTCCATTCAGATCCGCGTCCCTTCTCAAAAAAATGGGCTTGACTGACAACGGAAACCTGAAGAATGCCGGGAACATCCTGTTTGGCAGCAGACGGCCCTTACAACTCAAGCTGGCGATATTTGCCACAGATGAGAAGCTGACTTTTCTGGATATGAAGATTGAGGAAGGCAACATTTTTGATCTCCTTCCCCTTGGAGAACAATATATCCTGAAGAATATCCGCTGGAGAACGGAAATTGACGGGATGGAGAGGCGGGAGATCCCGGAAATTCCCGTCGCTATTATCCGGGAGCTGCTGGCAAACAGTTTCGCCCATGCTCTGTATCATGCGAATACTGTTCACGAAATAGACATCCATCCCGGAATGATCGTGATTTACAATCCAGGCTCTTTTGCAAATCCCTATACCCCATCAGACTACATCAAAAAAAATCTGCCTTCAGTCTTAAGAAATGAACTGATAGCGAAAACCTTATACATTGGCAAATGGATAGAAGAGTTTGGAAGCGGGCTCAAACGTGTAGATTCACTCTGCCGGGATGCCGGAATCAGATACAACTTTGAAAATTCGGAACTGGGTTTCAAGGCGATTATTTACCGTTCCCTACCGCTTGATGTCACTATAAATGTCCCTATAAATGTCACTTTAAATGGGACAGAGATATCCGTTCTTGCCTTGCTGAAACAACATCCTGACATCTCCCGTGATGAATTGGCGGAAAAAGTCTCCAAGACCGTGAGAACAGTCCAAAGAGCCCTTGATTCGCTTAAGGAAAAGGGAATAATCGAGAGAGACGGCTCAAGGAAGTTTGGTCGCTGGATTGTCAAGAAATATAATATATGACTTGTAAAAACGAAGGAATGTTCAGGACTTCAAGACCAGGAATGTCCTTGCCTTAAAATCCGGAGCGTGATTCCTTCGTCTCGTCATTTTCGCTCTCCTTTCATGGGACAGGATAATCTATCACACCTGTCCAATTTTTGGGGAGCACCTCAGTGCTGAAAGTTTCCGAGGAAGACCGGAGGAAGCTTTCGTCAATTTTATAATATAGCCTCCCTCTTAGAGGGGGATGTCAGTGCGAAAGCACTGACTTTCCAGCGAAGCGGTAAAAGTAGGGGGAGTTGCCTTTAAAGCCCTCTCCTTTGGAGGCTTTTCCGAGGGCATGGGATGAAATCCGATGCCCGAAGGAAAATGCAGTGGCGCAAAGCGCCGGGAGAGGTCAGAAATAACATTCCACCTCATCCTTTCTTTCACGCCATCGTGCTCAGCGCCTTGCGGAAGTAGGCCAGCGACATGCCGAACAGCGCGCCGCCGATTGCCACCAGTGCCGCAAACTGTGGCCACACCACCTTCAGTCCTGCCCCACGGTACAGCACCGCCTGCGCCAGCGTCACGAAGTGCGTGGTCGGTGCAAACAGCATGATGTTCCGCACGATATCCGGCATGCTTTCCTGAGGCGTCATTCCGCCGGAGAGCATCTCCAGCGGCAGCAGTATCAGGATCAGCAGCAGGCCGAACTGCGGCATGGAACGCGACACCGTCCCCAGAAAGATTCCCATCGCGGTCGAGGCGAACAGGTAGAGCGCCGCTCCCGCCATGAACAGCCCCAGGGAGCCGGCAATCGGCACCTTCAGCAGGCCCTGCACCACAAACTTGAGCGAGAGGCCGGAAGCGACGAGGACCACCAGCCCCATGGTCCACACCTTGCTGACCATGATTTCCAGCGGAGTCACCGGCATGACCAGCAGATGCTCGATCGTTCCGTGTTCGCGCTCGCGGATCAGGGCCGCGCCGGTCAGCACCACCGCCAGGAGCGTGATGTTGTTGATAATCTCCATGATGGAGCCGAACCACTCCCGCTCCAGCTGCGGATTGAAGCGCACCCGCAGATCCAGCGCCACCGGCGATTGATCCTGCGTACGATGCCCGCTGACGAAAGAGGCGATTTCACCCGAGACGATGTTCTGGATGTAGCCGCTTCCGGTATAGGCCTGGCTGATCTGGGTAGCGTCCACGTTGAGCTGGAGCGAAGGGCTGCGCAGGGCCAGCACATCATGCTGGAAACTGGAAGGGATGTAGAGCGCGAAGGTGTAGCGCGAGGAATCCAGCCCCTCATCCATCTGCGCGCGGGAAATGACTTCCGGACGGGAAAAGTAGGGAGGATAGAAGGCATCCACAATACGAGCGGAAAGCTGCGAGCCATCCTCATCCACAACGGCGATGGGCGCGTGGTGCAGCGATTCCGGCATGGCGGTCGCGGCGGCGTAAACCGCCAGCGTAAAGATGTAGATCACCATGATCAGGAGCACCGGATCCCGCACCAGGCTGTAGAGTTCCTTGTAGCCCAGATTCCAGACATTGTTGAAAAAGCGTTTCATAAAAACCGCTCCTTGGAAGGAATGTTTTTCAGCCATCCTGCTTTTTGACCAGCAGCACGCACAGCGTCATCAAAACCGGCACGGCCACGGCCAGGGAAAGAAAGGCCCTGGAAAGCTCCGGCATCGTCAAGGCCTTGCAGAACACGCCCCGGGAGATGTCCAGAAAGTGGGTTGTGGGATAGATGCGGCCGATGACGGCCCCTACCCCTTCCAGCGAGGACACCGGATTGATGAGCCCGGAAAACTGGCTGGCCGGCAGAATGGTCAGCATGGCCGTGCCAAACAGCGCCGCCACCTGGCTCTTCATGAAAGCGGAGATCAGCATCCCCATCGAGGTTGACGTGATGACGTAGAGCACCGCGCCAGCCAGCATGGTGAAGAAGTTCCCCTTCACCGGCACCTTGAACAGAAACACTGCCATCAGCATCAGAAGCAAAAAGCTTAAAAGCGCCAGCACCACATAGGGGATCTGCTTGCCCAAAATGAATTCCAGGCGGGTGACCGGCGTCACGTAGAGATTAACGATGGAACCCAGTTCCTTTTCCCGCACCACCGAAAGCGCCGACAGTATCGCCGGTATCAGCATCAAAAGCATCGGGATCACCCCCGGAACTATCGAGACAATGGAGAGGTTGTCGGGATTGTAGCGGTAGCGGACCTCCAGGCCGGCCGAAGCGGATGAGGCCCCGGAGGAAAGGCGGCTCATCTGCTGGGAAAGCCAGGTGAGATGCATTCCCTGGACATAACCGCGCACCGTCTCGCCCCGCTGCGGCAGGGAACCATCGATCCAGACACCTACCTTCACCTGACGCCCACGCGCCAGATTGTGGCCAAATCCCTGCGGAATCTCCAGCGCCATGCTGATCTCTCCGGAACGCATGCGCTCGTCGATATCGTTGTAACTGCCAAGAGGCGCCCGTTGTTCGAAGTAGCGCGAACCGGCCAGGTTGAGGATATAGTCGCGGCTGGTCACGGATTCATCATGATCCAGGGCCGCAAACCTCAGGTTCTCCACATCCATGTTGAGGCCATAGCCCATGACGAACATGAGGATGACGCATCCCAGAATGGCCGTCGTCAGCCCCAGGGGATCGCGGCGCAGTTCCAGCGCCTCACGCCGGGTATAACTGAACAGCCGCCGGAGGCTGAAAACGCTTTCCGTCGTTGCCGTCTGCGGGACGGAGGAAGCGTTTTTTTCGGCACAGGGCTCCGCAGCGGAAGCGTCAGGCGCCTCCAGAGCGCGTTTCTGCTCCTCCGCCGCCGTCGCCTCTTCGAGGCAGGAGATGAAGGCCTCGTCCAGCGTCTCCGCGCCGCGCATTTCCCGGATCCGGTCCGGCGTATCGCTGACCAGCACCCTTCCGGCGTGCATCAGCGAGATCCGGTCACAGCGCTCCGCCTCGTTCATGAAGTGGGTGGAAATGAAAATGGTCACCCGCTCTTCGCGTGAAAGGCGGACCAGGATATGCCAGAAGGCGTCACGCGCCACCGGATCCACGCCGGAAGTCGGTTCGTCCAGAATCAGCATTTCCGGGCCGTGAATCATCGCAACCGCCAGGGACAGCCGCTGCCGGACCCCCATGGGCAACGATTCCGGCAAAGACTCCAGATATTCCCCGAGGTCGAAGGATTTGACCATCTCGGCTACCCGCCCGGGGATTTTGTCCTTCTCCAGGCGAAAGAGCCGGGCGTGCAGCTCCAGGTTCTGACGCACTGTCAATTCGGTGTAGAGGGAAAAGGCCTGCGACATGTAGCCCACCCGGCGGCGGGTCTCGAGATCGTCGGGATCCACCTCATGGCCAAACAGCCGCGCCTCCCCTTCCGTCACGCTCAGGAGGCCGGTGAGCATCTTCATGGTGGTCGTCTTGCCGCAGCCGTTGGAACCCAGAAAGCCGAAGATCTCGCCGCGCTCTATCCGGAAACTGACATGATCCACAGCCGTAAAACTGCCAAAACGGCGCGTCAGACCACGCGCCTCGATGGCCACTTCGCCGGAGGCCTCGCCGCTGCGCGGCGGAATCACCACCGCCCTGTGCCCCGCGCGCTGTTCCTCCGGCAGAAGGGCAATAAAGGCCTCCTCCAGGGAGGAACACCGTGTACGTTCCAAAAGCTCTTTGGGCGTTCCTTCGGCAAGCACCTTCCCGGCATTCATCGCCACCAGCCAGTCGAAGCGCAGGGCCTCTTCCATGTACGCGGTCGCCACCAGCACGCTCATGGCGGGGCGTTCCGCGTGAATACCCTCCACCAGCTCCCAGAACTGGCGGCGGGAAAGCGGATCGACACCGGTTGTCGGCTCATCCAGAATGAGCAGGTCCGGGTCATGGATCAGCGCACAGCACAGCCCCAGCTTCTGTTTCATACCGCCGGAAAGTTTTCCCGCCGGCCGGCCGGCAAAAGGCGAAAGCCCGGTGGCTTTCAAAAGCGTCGCGATACGCCGTTCGCGCTCCGCGCGGTCGTGTCCGAACAGGCGTCCGAAAAAATCGACATTTTCAAACACCGAAAGCGTCGGGTAGAGATTTTTGCCCAGGCCTTGCGGCATGTAGGCAATCTGGGGGCAAATGGCTTTGCGGTGGGCGGCCGAGGAGATGTCGCCGGAGAGCACCGTCATGGTGCCTTCCTGGAGGGCACGGGCTCCGGAGAGCAGCGAAAACATTGTGGACTTGCCCACGCCGTCCGGTCCGATGATCCCCACCATTCTTCCCGAGGGAATGTCCAGCGTGACATCGTTCAGCGCGCGCACCTTGCCATAGCACTGGGTAACATGCTCCAGCGAAGCGACAAACTGGGTCTTGTCCGGATCGTAACTCATGGGATAAACTCCCGTTTCAAAATATTGTCAATCTAAAAAAGTTCATTACTTACGTATAGTTATAATGTCTTAGTCTTGCTAAGTGCTTCCTAATTGCTTCCTTTAAAGGAAGTGAAGTGCTCCCATTTTTTCCGTTTCATGGCATCTCTCGTGATTTTTCAGGCGGTGGGGAATTTCACACGTTTCCACGGGATTCAGCAATGGGGATTTCATATGTTTCCGCAATATTGCCCTCCCCTGCCCTTTTCAGCCTGTCACTTCCGCAAAATTCACGAAAAGCGTTTCCCTCACAAGGCCGGACGACGATCCGGAGAAGACAACGGTGCGCCGCCCGGTCTCGGGGATAAGCTTTGCGAGCTTGTCGAGGTTCGAGGACATCTCCGGGTGGAAGGTCGAAGCGGCCTTGATCTCGAAAAGGTCGAGCCTGCCGCAATCTTCGACGACAACATCCGCCTCGAGCCCGTTGGAGGTCCGCATGTAATAGATGCCGTTCGATTCGCCGTGATTTCTTCTGTCCTTGAGCAGCTCCATCACAACCATGTTCTCGAAGAGATTGCCCATAAGCGGATGCGTGGCAACCTGGGCGGCGGAGCGTATGCCGATGAGATAGGCGGCGAGTCCCGTCTCGGTAAAATAGATCTTCGGCGACTTCACGAAGCGTTTACCGAAGTTCCGGAAATAGGGCCTCAGCGGATATATGATGTAGGAAGCCTCCAGCAGCGAAAGCCATTCGCGGACGGTTTGCACAGCAATGCCGGCGTCGTCCGAGAGCGAGGAAATATTCAGCATCTGACCGACCCGGCCCGCGAGCAGCCTGATAAAAGTTTCGAAGGTCGCAAGGTTGCGCAGATTGGCAAGCTGGCGGATGTCCCGTTCCACGTAGGTCAGGAAATAGTCGCGGTAGAGATCCCGGGCGGCGATGCCGCTATCGTAGAGACGCGGCAGAAAACCGTCATACAACCACTCGTCGCGGCTTTTGGAAATGCCCGCCGCCTTCAGTTCGCGGATCGAGAACGGCAACAGTTCCAAAAGGCCCGTCCTGCCCGCAAGCGACTGCGTGATGGCGGACTGAAGCGCGGGCTGGTGGCTTCCCGTGAGCACGTATTGGGAGTTCCGATGCGTGGCGTCGACTTCCGCCTGAATGTATCTGAGCAGCTCCGGCGCATACTGCACCTCGTCGAAGATCACGGGGGCGGGATGCATGGCCAGAAAGCCCTTCATGTCGTCAAGAGCCAGCGCATGAGCCTCCGGGTCCTCCAGATTGACATATCCGGCCTCGGGGAAGATGTGCTTCGCCAAGGTCGTCTTGCCGGACTGCCGGGGGCCGGTGATGGTCAGCACGGGATAGTGCTCCCACAGATAGCGTGCCTTTTCGGTTATGTCGCGTTGTATCATGCCGCTTTCCCCCTATGGCGGACAGTATGCCATCTGTTATGCAAAAATGAAAGTCAACTTTCCGATTTGCATAAAAACCACTGAACATGGCTTCTTTCAAGGACTTAGGTGCCGCTTTCGGCCTACGGCAAGATGATGACCGTCTTCTCCTTGGCGACGTTTGTCTCCGCATCCGCCGAAAGGCGCGCGGCGAGCGCGGAAAGATCGTCCGCATCTTCGACGGTTTCGCCATCTGCATCGGTCGTCTCCCAGCCGCTTCTTTCGCCTGAGGTGCTCCCCTAAAAATGGGCAAGTATGAGAGCTTCTGTCAGGTTGACATTTTCAACTTCCCCACATCAGAAGTTTTTGAAATTCCTGCATTTTTATGCGGGATCGGCATAAACTTCCGTCTCGAAAGAAAAAGCTTGAGAGAAAAGGGCAAAAAGCGGCCGCGCGAACAAGCGCAACCGCCTTTTCCTGAATAAAAAAAACTGAATGCATTACTGACGAGGCGTTTTTACATTCACCTCAAGTTCCGGCGGCCAGGGAAGACTGCTGTCCAGCCGGGTATAGGTCACTCCCGGCAGGCCGGTTTTGACCCGCACCAGATTGGCCTTCAGCAGATCCGCGGGGATTTTTGCCTTGATGCGAAACATGAGTTTTTCACGTTCCTCCGCGGTTTCCACGGTTTTGGGCGTGAACTGGGCGACATCGGCCACATAGGAGATGTTGGCCGGAATCACGTACTGTTTGGCCGCATCCAGCACAATGCGCGCCTCTCCTCCGATGGCCAGCCGTCCGGCAGCCAGCGTCGGCAGGAAGAACGTCATGTAGACATCGCTCAGATCGACCATGTTGAGCACCCGGCCTCCGGCGCTGACCACCTCGCCCTCATGCGCCACCAGATACTGCACCCGGCCATCCCGGGGAGATGTGAGTTCCGCATCCTTCAGATCGGCCTTCACCCGTTCCACCGCCGCCTGGGCCGCGGTGACATTCGATTCGGCTCCGACAACCTCGGAACGGGCGGTAGCAATGGACGCCTCGGAGGCCTTGACCTGCGCCTCGGCGGCACGCACCGCCGCCTCGTAGCTTAAAACCCGGGCCGCGTCATCATCCGCTTCCTGCTGGGGAGCCGCGCCCTTCCTGGCAAGGACCGTGGTACGCTGCGAACGCTTGCGATAGGTCCCCAGCTCGGCCTGCCGCTGACAGACCACGGCGACATTGGCCGCTTTTTCACTCTCGCGCTGGGCCAGGCGGCTGCGGGCAATAATCACATTGTTGCGCGCCTGTGCAAGCTGCGCTTCCAGTTCACGCAGATGCGCCTCCTGCTCGTCCGTATCCATGTAGCCCACCACCTGTCCGGCCCGGATAAAGTCGCCCTCATCCACTAGGAGGCTTTTGATACGTCCCGCCCGCTTGGCGGCCACGTCGATTTCCGTGGCTTCAATCCGGCCGTTGCCCGAAGCGATGTTGCCGGTATCGCTGTGCTTCTGCTGGTAGAATTTCCAGCCGGCAACTCCGGCGGCGGCCAGCGTCAGCAGCGCCACTATGGTTTTCTTCCCCATTGCCATGATTTTCAGTCTTTCCTTTCCCTGCAAAAAACACTCATTTCCATTCCTTCAGGCAAACGCTTCAGAGATCGCAGCCACCGCCCAGCGCCGAATAGAGCTGAACCTGGCCAAGCAGCTTGGCCAAACGCACCGAGACCAGGCTCTGCTGGGCCGCATAGAGGGAGCGTTGGGCATCCAGCACTCCCAGATAGCTGTCCACTCCCATGGTGTAGCGAAGCTCCGAAAGCGTGTAGGTGCGGTCGGAGGCCTTCACCAGCGATTCCTGCGCCTCCAGCTG